>DASPHQ010001019.1:0-10421 GCA_035629595.1 Urbifossiella sp.
GCACTCGCGTCAATATCTTACGTCCCCCATGAAGCACGAACGCCGATCGCTCTGACGGCGTGACATGTTGCCGCGACCCGGTGTGTGGTGTCGCGGCAGAATCATTTCCGGTCGCCGGGTTCGTCTTTTTTTCCGCGCCACCGCAGGTTATGAAAGCCGCCCGAAACCCGTGGCCGGAGTTGGCGGAAGGTTCGTGAAATCTTTACCGCCCGCCGGCCGATAGGGTTACAGGTTCCGCACGGGTCGGCCGCCTCGCCCCGACCAGACGCACCCCGCCGCACGACGCGGACGGACCACGGGCACGGAAGCAGCACATGCCGCACCCGAAGATTACCGGCCTCGACGAGCTGGCCGCCGTGACGCAGCAGGCGCGGGCCGGGGGCCGCCGGGTGGTCCACTGCCACGGCGTGTTCGACGTGCTGCACATCGGCCACGTCCGCCACTTCGAGGAAGCGAAGAAGCTCGGCGACATCCTGGTCGTGACGCTCACGCCCGACCGGTTCGTGAACAAGGGCGTCGGCCGGCCGGCGTTCACCGAGTCGCTGCGGGCCGAGTTCCTGGCGTCGCTGGCGTGCATCGACTACGTCGCCGTGAACAAGTGGCCGACGGCGGTGGACACGATCCGCCTCATCCGCCCGGACGTGTTCGCCAAGGGGAGCGAGTTCAAGACGCTCCACGACACCATCGGGCACGTCAGCCAGGAGGCCGACGCGGTTCGCGCCGTGGGCGGCGAGGTGGCGTTCACCGAGGACGTGGTGTTCAGCTCGTCGGGCCTCATCAACCAGTACATGAACCAGTACCCGGACCACGTCCGCGAGTACCTCGCCGAGTTCGCCGGCCGCTGGCCCGCGGAGGCCGTGCTGGCCCCGCTGAAGGCCGCGGTCGGGCTCAAGGTGCTGGTCGTCGGCGAGACGATCATCGACGAGTACGCCTACTGCGAGGCGATCGGCAAGAGCGGCAAGGAGCCGGTGCTGGCGACGCGGTACCTGAGCACCGACAAGTTCGGCGGCGGGGTGCTGGCGTGCGCCAACCACGCGGCCAGCTTCGCCGACAAGGTGGACGTGTTCACCATGCTCGGCGAGGGGATGGACGAGGAGGCGTTCGTGCGGGGCGTGCTCAAGTCGAACGTCACGCCGCTGTTCGTGGAGAAGAAGGACTCGCCGACGATCGTGAAGAAGCGGTTCGTCGAGAAGTACCTGTCGCAGAAGATGTTCGAGGTCTACAAGATCAACGACGACGCCCTGGACGAGCGGGCCGACGCCGACCTGTGCGACCGGCTGCGGGCGGTGGTGCCGAACTACGACGTGGTAATCGTCGCCGACTACGGCCACGGCATGCTGACGCGGAACGCCATCGGCGTGCTGTCGCGGCACGCCCGCTTTCTGGCGGTGAACACGCAGTCGAACGCCGGCAACCACGGCTTCAACATGATCTCGAAGTACCCGCGGGCCGACTACGTCTGCCTGGCTCAGCGGGAAGTCGCCCTCGAAACTCGCACCCTACACCTGACGCCGGACGAGATGGTGCGGCACGTGAGCGACCGGCTCCACTGCCCGAAGGTGATGATGACTCGCGGTAGCAACGGCACCCTTTACTACACGGCCCCCGGCGGCTACCACCGTGCCCCGGCGTTCGCCACGAAGGTGGTGGACCGCGTCGGCGCCGGCGACGCCGTTTTGTGCGTCACGTCGCTCGCGATCGCTGCCGGCATTCCTGCGGACGTGGTGCCGCTGCTGGGCAACGTGGTCGGCGCCGAGGCCGTGCAGATTCTCGGCAACCAGCGGTCGATCGAGCGGATCCCGCTGTACCGTCACATCGAGTGCCTGCTGAAGGTTCATCAGGCAACCAAGCCGCAGCCCGCGCCGCAGCAGTTCAAGCTGGCCGGCTGATGGTAGTGGACAGTGGGCAGTGGACAGTGGCCAGCGAAGACTCGGCCGCCATCACTTCCTGACTGTCCACTGGCCACCGACCACTGTCCACTCAGAGGCAAAGATGAGCGAGCCCGAGAAGCAGACCGTCCTGGTCACCGGCGGGGCCGGGTACGTCGGGTCGGTACTGGTCCCGAAGCTGCTGGCCGAGGGGCACAGCGTCCGCGTGCTGGACACGTACTGGTTCGGCGACGACGTGCTGTCGTCCGTCGCGGGCCACCCGCGGCTGACCGAGATCAAGGGCGACATGCGCGACCGCGAGACGCTGGAGCGCGGCGTGAAGGGCGCCACGGCGGTGATCCACCTCGCGTGCATCTCGAACGACCCGAGCTTCGAGATGGACCCGACGCTCGGCAAGTCGATCAACTACGACGCCTTCTTCCCGCTCGTGCAGCTGTCGAAGCAGCACGGGGTGAAGCGGTTCGTGTACGCCTCGTCGTCGAGCGTGTACGGCATCAAGGACGAGGAGAAGGTGACCGAGGAGCTGCCGCTGAAGCCGCTCACGGACTACTCGAAGTACAAGGCGATGTGCGAGGACGTGCTGCAGGCGGCGCGGGCGCCGGGCTTCACCTGCCTGACGCTGCGGCCCGCCACGGTGTGCGGCTACTCCCCGCGGCTGCGGCTCGACCTGTCGGTGAACATCCTCACCAATCTGGCCGTGAACAAGCGCGAAATCACCGTGTTCGGCGGCAGCCAGTACCGGCCGAACCTGCACATCCAGGACATGACCGACCTGTACTGCCAGGTGCTGAAGATGCCCGCCGAGAAGATCGACGGCAAGATCTTCAACGCCGGCTGGCAGAACATGAGCATCGCCGGCATCGCCGAGGCGGTGAAGGCGGAGGTCGGCCCGGACGTGAAGATCGTCACGTCGAAGACGGACGACCTGCGGAGCTACCGGGTGTCGAGCGAGAAGATCAAGCGCGAGCTGGGCTGGGAGCCGCGGTACACCGTGCCGGACGCGGTGCGCGAGCTGGTGGCGGCGTTCAAGGCCGGGAAGATTCCCGACTCGTTGAGCGCGGCGCGGTACTCGAATATCAAGACGATGAACGCCTGGATGGCGGCGCAGAAGAAGGCCGCCTGACCGGGGACGCCATGCCGACGGCCGACCTGAGCGTGGTTGTGGCCAACTACAATCACGCGGCGAAACTCCCGCGGGCGCTGGACGCGATCCTGTCGCAGTCCGTGCGGCCGCGGGAGGTTCTCGTCATCGACGACGCCTCCGACCGCGACGACAGCCGGGCGGTGATCGAGGCCTATGCCCGGCGTGATGCGGTGGTGAAACCCGTATGGCACGCCCGCAATCAGGGCGTCTGCGCGACGTACAACGAGGGGCTGGCCGCGGCCGTCGGCGAGTACGTGGTACTCGCCGCGGCCGACGACTACGTCCTCCCCGGCTTCTTCGAGAAGCTGCTGACCCAGCTCGACCGGCACCCCGACTGCGGCATCGCCTGCGCCCACGGGGCGTACCGCGTCGGCGACGGCCCGGTCGGCGTGGTGCCGCACGCCTGGCCGGAGCGATCGGGCTTCTACACGTCGGACGAGGTGTGCGCCGCCGTCCGCCGCGGGATTCCCGGGCACGCTAACGTCTGCCGCCGCAAGCGCCTCGTAGAAGTCGGCGGCCTCCGTCCCGAACTCGCGTGGTACTCCGACTGGCTGGCGTGGCTGCTGATCGCCTTCCGCGGCGGCTGCTGCTACGTCCCCGAAACGCTGTCGGTGACGATCCTGCAACCGGAGTCGTACTCCGGCGCCGGCTTCCGCGACCGCACCCGCAACGTGGGGGCGCTGGCGGCACTGCTGGACCGCCTCACGTCGCCGGACACCGCCGACGCGGCGCCGTACTTCCGCCGCAACGGCAGCATCGCGTTCCTGGGAACCGACCTGATCCGCGCCGCGGCGGGGCGCCTGGACTGCTGGTCGAAGCCGGTCCTCGGCCTGCTGAACGGCTTCACCCTCGACGACTACCGCGGCCTGCTCGACGACCCCGACCCGGCCGTGCGCGAGCTGGCGGCGTTCTTCCTCGGGCCGTTCTGGCAGGACGCCGAGCGCGAGAAGGCCGAGCGCGACGCGGAGCTGGTTCACCTGAAGAACCTACTCGCGCGGGCCGAGGCGGAGGCGCTGCCGCCGGGGATCGGCGGGAAACTCCGCTGGCTCGCCGGGCGAGCGGCGCGCCGGCTAGCCGGGTAGAGCCTTACGCGGATGCAATAGGTGAGAATGTGAGTGACGACGCCACCCTGATCTTCTTTCGAGCGGGCCGTGGCGACCTCGACACGGCCGCCGCGGCCCTTGCCGAAACAAATATAGGGATACGTCGAGATAACCGCGGGTTTGGCGAGGAACTCGTTGTCGGCTACCCAGACAGTCCTGAATTGCGAGTCGCATTCCTGAACGAGCCCTACGTCCAGAGCGAGGCCGCTGAGATCAGCGCGGGAACACCGCACGCAGCCGAGATGAGCAAATGCGAGGTGCGGTACGAGATATTGATCGATGACTTAGACGCGGTGCTGGACGAGACCAACACGCTCATTGAGGTGCAGCTGACTCTCCAGGCTGCTGTGGGCGGGTTCTTGTTCAACACTTGGGGCGGTGATGTACACGGGCCTGAGACGTGTTCGGGCTAGAGGCATCTGCCGCGCCGCAAGCTCGGGTTGATTCCGCAGACCCCGCCGGGGTACACCCACGCCCCCGGCCGCCACGGAAGGCATCGCCATGACCACCACCCGCCTCGACGAGCGGTCGAAAGACCTCCGCCGGGTCATCGTCCGCACGCTCCAGAAGGCCCGCCGCGGGCACGTCGGGGCGGCGTTCTCGCTCATCGAAATCTTCCGCGTCCTGTACGACGACGTGCTGCGATTCAACCCGCAGGACCCGAAGTGGAAGGGCCGCGACCGCTGCATCCTCAGCAAGGGGCACGGCTGCCTGGCGCTCTACGCCCTCCTCGCGGATAAGGGTTACTTCCCGCCCGCCGAACTCGACAAGTTCTGCGCCCCCGACGGCATCCTCGGCGGACACCCGGACGCGGGCAAGGTGCCCGGCGTCGAGGCCAGCACCGGCGCCCTCGGCCACGGCCTGCCGATCGGTGTCGGCATAGCCCTGAGCCAGCGCATCGTGAAGTCCGACAGCCGCGTCTTCGTGGTGCTCGGCGACGGCGAGTGTAACGAGGGCTCGGTGTGGGAGGCGGCCATGTGCGCCGGCAAGCACGGGCTGTCGAACCTGACGGCGATCGTGGATTACAACAAGCACCAGAGCTACGCCAGCACCAAGGAAGTGCAGGACCTGGAGCCGTTCGCCGACAAGTGGCGGAGCTTCGGGTTCGCCGTCCGCGAGGTGGACGGGCACGACGTACCCGCCCTCCGCGCGACGCTGGGGGCACTGCCGTTCGCGGCCGACAAACCGAGTGCGGTCATCGCCCACACGGTGAAGGGGAAGGGCGCGCACTTCGCCGAGAACAACATGAAGTGGCACCACAAGAACAAGGTCACCGACCAGGAAGTCGAAGCGCTCCTGGCCGCCATCGGGGAGGCGTGATGCGCGAGAACTGCCTGAAAACGGTGTACGAGCTGGCGAAGACCGACGAGCGCATCGTGTTCGTCGGCTCCGACCTGGGCGTCGGCGTGCTGGCCGAGTTCAAGAAGGAGATGCCGGCCCGCTTCTTCATGGAAGGGGTCGCCGAGCAGAACCTCGTCGGCGTCGCCGCCGGGCTGGCGATGGAGGGGCACGTCGTGTACCTGAACACGATCGCCACCTTCCTCAGCCGCCGCTGCTACGAGCAGGTCGCGGTGGACCTGTGCCTGCACAACGTGAACGTCCGCCTGATCGCCAACGGCGGCGGCGTGGTGTACGCGCCGCTCGGGCCGACGCACCTGGCGACCGAGGACATCGCCATCATGCGGGCGCTGCCTAACATGGCGATCGTGGCCCCGGCCGACGCCAAGGAAATGATCCGGTTCATGCACGCGAGCGTGGACCACCAGGGGCCGATCTACATTCGCGTGGCGAAGGGGCACGACCCGGTCGTGACCACCGACACCGGCCCGTTCGTGATCGGCAAGGCCGTGCCGATGCGCACCGGCGGCGAGGTGCTGCTCGTGACAACCGGCGTGGGGTTGCAGGTGTGCCTGGCCGCGGCTGACCAGCTCGCCGCCGGCGGGGTGAAGGCCGCGGTGCTGCACTTCCCGACGATCAAGCCGTTCGACACCGAAGCGCTGCACGCCCACGCCGAGGGTGCGGCCGCGATCGTGGCGGTGGAAGAACACACGATCATCGGCGGGCTCGGCGGCGCGTGCGCCGAGTACCTGGCTGAGACGGACCTGCTCGCGTCGCGGCGGTTCAAGCGCGTCGGCATCCCGGACGTGTTCCCGAGCGTGTACGGCGACCAGGCCGGCATGATGCGGAAGTACGGCATCTCGGCCGAGGCCGTGGCCGCGACCGCGACGACGCTGCTGGCGGCGCGGCCGAAGGCCGTCCGCATCGCCGCCTGAATCACCCCGAGGACCGCATGGGTCGCCTGCTCAACATCGTGAACCAGCTCCACCGCCGCACCGCCCGCGACTACGTCGGGCGGATGGCGGACGACAAGGTCCACTGCTCGGTCGTCGCCCGGCAGTTCGGTCGCGACTATTGGGACGGCGACCGTCGCTACGGCTACGGCGGCTACAAGTACGACGGCCGGTGGGCCGTCGTAGCGCGCCAGCTGATTGACGCCTACGGCCTCAAGCCCGGCGCGAAGGTGCTCGACATCGGCTGCGGTCGCGGCTTTCTCCTCCACGAGTTCACGCAGCTCCTCCCCGGCTGCACCGTCGCCGGGTTCGACGTGTCCGACTACGCCCTCGACACGGCCAAGCCCGAGGTGAAGCCGTTCTTGTTCAAGCACCGGGCACAAGACCCGCTGCCGTTCCAGGACGGCGAGTTCGACCTGGTGATCTCCCTGAACGCGCTGCACAACCTGCCGCCGCAGGAGGTCGTGGCCGCGCTGAAGGAGATGGAGCGCGTCGGCAAGAACAAGTACCTCGTCGTCGAGACATTCAAGGACGCCGAGGAGCTGTTCAACTTGCAGTGCTGGGCGCTGACCTGCGAGACGTTCCTCCGCCCCGAGTCGTGGGCGTGGCTGTACGGCCTCGCGGGGTACACCGGCGACTACGAGTACATCGCGTTCGAGCCCCCCGCCGCGGCCGCGGCCGCCGCCTGACCATACCGAGGAGCCCGATGGGAACCGGCAACGGCACCGCCCTGAAGAGCCGCGAGACGCAGTACCAGTTCGAGGTGGACCTGGCCCTCCGCGACGGCTTCTCGCGGTTCGGCATCATGTCCAACCAGACCTGGAAGGACGACCCGCGCCGGCTCGTCTTCCTGCTGTCGCGCTACAAGTTCGTCGCCAAGATGCTGACCGGCCAGAAGCGCGTCGTGGAGGTCGGCTGCGCCGACGCCTTCGGCACGCGGCTCGTTGTGCAGGCGGGTTGCAGCGTCACCGCCACCGACTTCGACCCGCTGTTCCTCGACGACGCCAAGAAGCGGATGGCGGCCGACGGCTGGGCCTGCGACACGCTGGTTCACGACATCCTCTCCGGGCCGATCGCGCCGGGCGGGTTCGACGCCGCGTACTCGCTGGACGTGTTCGAGCACATCGTGTCCGAGCAGGAGGACGTGTTCGTCGGCAACATCGCCCGGTCGCTGTCCGCCGACGGCGTGGCGATCATCGGCTCGCCGTCGCTCCAGTCGCAGGCGTACGCCTCGCCGCCGAGCAAGGAGGGGCACGTGAACTGCAAGGACGGCAACGAGTACCGCCAGGTGATGCTGCGGCACTTCAAGAACGTGTTCCTGTTCTCGATGAACGACGAGGTGGTGCACACCGGCTACCACCCGATGGCGCACTACCTGCTGGCGATGTGCGTCGGCCCGCGCTAGTGGTCATTCAAGAAGCCCGGGGACGGCCGTCCCCGGGCTTTCGCGTTTGCGGAAGCTATTGGAACAAGTCTGAAGCCGTCGGCGCGGCGAGCCCCAGTTCGCCGCGCAACCGCTCGGTTGCCAGTGCCGTGTGAGGCGGCGCCGCCTCCGCGGGGATGCCGCGCTCGCGGCACGACACCGCCCGCACCAGGCCCGGATCGGCGCCGACTGCCACGGCCAGCCGGCGGGCCAACTCGGCGTAGGTGCAGTCCCCGGATCCGGAGACGTGAATCACGCCGCCCGCTCGCTTCTCCCCGACCCGCGCCAGCGCCTCGACGGCGACGCCGAGCGGGACCGGTGACAATGCCATGTCACCGAACGCCTCCACCAACTCGCCGCGCGACAGCGTCTCGCGCCACTTGTGGATGAGCGGCCAGTCCGGCGGTACGACCTTCGTGAAGCGCACGACCGTCGCCCCGCCGGCGGCGAGCAGTGAGGCCTCGGCGTCGGCCTTCTGCCGGCCGTACTCCGTCAGCGGGCATACCGCGTCCCCTTCCCCGCGGAAAGGTACGGAGCCGTCGAACACCTGATTCGTGGACAGGAAGACGACGTGTGCCCCACGCTCCCGCAGCTGAGCGGCGAGCGCCAGCGTCCGATCGACATTCACACCGCGGGTGCCGAGCGGGTCGCGGCGGCAGGTGTCGATCGACGTGACCGCGGCGCACAGGTAGGCGACCGCGACACGGTCGGGTAGTTGCCAGGAGCTTGAACCGGCGGAGAGATCGAGTTGAAGGCCGTCACCGACGCCGCGTCTCGTGGTGCCGACGGCGGCGCCGCCGTCGGCCCGGAGGCGGGCGAGGAGCGGGCGGCCGATGCCGCCGTCCGCCCCGACCACGAGCCACGCCGCGTCAGACATTTCGCCCGCTCCCGGTCAGGCCGCGTGGCGGTATTCGAGCGTCTGGCTCTGGATCTCCGGCCAGTAGTCGTTCACCCACTGCACCACCTCGCCGAGCCCCTCGTCCAGCGCGATCGTCTGCTTCCAGCCGAGCTCGGCGCGAATCTTGGCCGAGTCGATGACGTAGGCCGCGTCCTGACCGGGGCGCTCGTCCACGGTGCGGGTCGCGTCCTCGAACCGCCGGCCGAGTCGGGCGCAGATCGTGCCCACCACGTCGCGCACCGCCACGCCCTCGTCCGGCGAGATGTGGTATAGCTCGCCGACGCGGCCGCGCTCCAGGATCGCCTTCTCGCCGTGCGACACGTCGCGGATGTGGATGTACGACTTCACCGCCCGGCCGCCGCCGTGCAGCTCGATCGTGCGGCCGAGCTTCACGTAGATCGCCGACCGCGGGATGATCTTGAACAGCTGCTGCCGGGCGCCGTACACGTTCGTCGCCCGCACCGTGAGCAGCGGGAAGCCGTACTGCTTCGCGTACGTCTTGAGCAAGTAGTCGGCCGCGGCCTTCGACGCCGCGTAGGGCGTGCTCGGGTTCAGCGGCGACTCCTCCGTGATGCGCCCCACGCACGTCCCGTACGCCTCCGGCGACGAGATGTGCACGTACCGCTTCAGGTACTTCTGCTTCCGCAGGTGGTTCACGAGGAACGACAGCGCCACCGTGTTCGTCTGGAACCAGTGCTCGGGGTGGTCCCAGCTCGGGGCCACCTCGCTCTGGGCGGCGAAGTTGACGATCGCGTCGGGCTTCTCCTCGTCTAGCATGGCGAGGATCTTGCCCATGTCGCGGTTCATGTCGAGCGCGTGGTAGCGGTACTTCGACAGGTCCTTCCGCAGGCGGTAGCGGAGGGCCAGGCTCGACCGCTCCGGCGACCGGCTGACGCCGACCACGGTGTACGCCGGGTCGTCCAGCAGCAGGTCCACGAAGTCCTGCCCGGAGAACGAATTCGCGCCGAGGACGACGACCTTGCTCATGCGACCTTCCGCAACGGGACGGGGGATGGAACGACGGCCGCGAGGGCGGCGCGGGCCTTGCCGAGCTGGGCGGCCTTGCGGGCGTCGTGCTCCGCGGCCGACCCGGCGAACGCCCGCCGGCTCCCGCCCACCGGCAGGAACTCGTTGAGCATGATGCACACCCACTTCACCCGGTAGACCGGGAGCAGGAGCGCGGCGCGGGCCTGGAACGCCAGCGGTTCCGCGAAGCCCGCGCCCACTCCGGCGGTGAACCGGTCGAACGCCGCGGCCGGGGCGGGGACGGCGGGCTGGCAGAAGAAGTCGCAGACGAGCTTGGCGGGGTCGTCCCACCCGGCGTACTCGAAGTCGATGAACCGGAGCCGGCCGCACGGCTCGCGGAGGGCGTTGTGGAAGCCGAAGTCGGACGGCGACACGCACCGGTCGGCGGGGTCGAGGGGCCGGTCGAGGTACAGCCCGCACGCGGCCGCGGCCGCGCGGGCGCGGTTCAGTACCGTGCGCCAGGCGGGCGCGAGTTCCGTGTCCACGAACGCGGCGGCGGCCACGTCGGTGACGCCGCCGACCGGGATCGCCCGCAGCCGCTCGACGCGGCGGGCCACGGTGGCGAAGTGGTCGTCCAGGCTGAAGCACGACTCGGACGCCCGCGGCAGGTCGCCGGCCTCGACGCGGTTCTTCGCCGCGTGGAGGGC
>DASPHQ010001020.1:0-2462 GCA_035629595.1 Urbifossiella sp.
CGGCGCGTACTTCACGCTGCTGAGCGCCGCCGAGGTGCGAGCGGGGCGCTGAGCCCGGTAGCCGCGGGCTTCAGCCCGCGCTGCGTCGGCGGTGTTCGTGGGGCGTGGCTCCCTGGAACTCCGCCGCAGGTGGGCGCGGGCTGAAGCCCGCGGCTACCGGCCGTTGACCATTTGCTCCCATCCCGGAGTTCCACCATGCCTCGCGTTTCCCGCCGCGCCTTCGCCGCGGCCGCGGCCGCGCTGCCGGCCGCCAGCTACGCCCAAATCCCCGGCGCCAACGCCCGCGTGCGGCTCGGCGTCATCGGCGTCGGCAACCGCGGCGACCAGCTCCTCGACGCCTTCCTCACCCACCCGGATCAGGCCGTCGTCGCCGTCTGCGACGCCTACGAGCCGTACCTCCCGGCCGCGGCCGAGAAGGTGCGGCGGGCGAGCGGGGAACTGCCGCTCACGGTGAAGGAGTACCGCCGCGTCCTCGACCGCCGCGACGTGGACGCGGTGGTGATCGCCACGCCGGACCACTGGCACGCGCTCCAGTTCGTGGACGCCTGCCACGCCGGCAAGCACGTCTACTGCGAGAAGCCGCTGAGCCTCACCATCTCGGAGGGCCGCCGCATGGCCGACGTGGCCCGGCAGACGCGCCGCGTCACGCAGGTGGGGCTGCACCGCCGCAGCTCGCCGCTCGTCGCCGAGGCGGTGAAGCTGATCCGCGACGGCGCCATCGGCAAGGTCACGGTGGCGAAGTGCTACCACCACCGCAACGAGTCGCCGATGGGCATCGGCAGCCCCGCCGACGGCGAGCCGCCGGCCGGCCTCGATTACGACCTGTGGCTCGGCCCGGCGCCGAAGGTGCCGTTCAACCGGAACAAGGTGCTGTACAAGTTCCGCTGGTTCTGGGACTACAGCGGCGGCCAGCTCACGAACTTCGGCACCCACTACCTCGACGTGATCCAGTGGGCGCTCAACCAGGAGGCGCCGAAGGCGGTGGCGTGCCTCGGCGGCAAGTTCGGCACGGAGGACAACCGGCAGATCCCCGACACACTCGAAGCGGTGTGGCAGTACGAGGGGTGTCTGGTGACGTTCAGCCAGTTCAACTGTAACGCCAGCCCCGGGAACCCGAAGGGCGGCACGATCGAGTTCCGCGGCACGAAGGGGACGATCTTCCTCAACGACGCCGCGACGATCTTGGAGCTGGTGCCGGAGAACGAGCGGACGGAGGAGTTGCCGGCGCTGAGCCCGCTGCAGCGCGAGGCGAACACGAAGCAGGGCCGGGCGACGCGGCAGGCGCGGATGCCGTACGTACAGAAGGTCGCCGGCGACCCGACGCCGCTGCACGCCCGCAGCTTCCTCGACGGCGTGAAGAACGGCACGGCGACGACGTGCCCGGCCGAGGTCGGCCACCGCTCGACGACGGCGACGTTGCTGGCGCGGGTGGCGCTGATGCAGGGGAAGACGCTGACGTGGGACGCGGCGGCGGAGCGCGTGACGAACGACGCCGCGAGCAACCGGCTGCTGAGCTACGAGTACCGGGCGCCGTACAAGCTCGGGTGAGGCGCGGGGCGTATTGGATTGGTAGCTGCGGGCTTCAGCCCGCGCCCACGTATCCGGTGTAACAGGGGCGTGGCTCCCTGGTACTCCGCCGCAGGTGGGCGCGGGCTGAAGCCCGCGGCTACCGGCCCCGAGCCGGAAGCCCCGAGCCGTCACCCCTTCGGCCGGAACGCCTTCACCACGCTCTCGTTCGTGGTGAGGTACGGCCCGCCGATCAGGTCCACGCAGTACGGCACCGCCGGCATCACCGCCAGCAGGCACTCGCGGATCGCCGCCGGCTTCCCCGGCAGGTTCACGATCAGCGTCTTGCCGCGCACCCCCGCCGTCTGCCGCGACAGGATCGCCGTCGGCACGCTCTTCAGCGACACCGCCCGCATCAGCTCGCCGAACCCCGGCAGGAGCTTGTCGCACACCGCTTCGGTGGCCTCGGGCGTCACGTCGCGCGGGGCCGGGCCGGTGCCGCCGGTCGTCACCACCAGCGCGCACCCCTCGCCGTCGCACAGCTCCGTCAGGTTCAGTTCGATGATGTGCTGCTCGTCCGGCACGACCCGCCGGACCGGCTCCCACGCGCCGGTCAGCATCTCGGCGAGGGCGTCGGCGATGGCGGGTCCGCCGCGGTCCTCGTACTCGCCGCGGCTGGCCCGGTCGGAGACGGTGAGGATGCCGATCCTGGTCATGCGAGTGAGGAGTGAGGAGTGAGGAGAGGGGAGTGAAATCCCCGCCCCGGTGCCGTCCTGGTTATACTACCCGGACCCGCGGGGGTTCGCCCGTCTGAACTCCTCACTCCCCACTCCTCACTCCCCACTCGCATGCGTACCTGGTCCTTCCAGTCGGCCGGCAGCCTCGTCTTCGGCCGCGGCGCCGCCGGGCACCTCGCCGACGTCGCCCGCGGCCTCGGCGCCGGCCGCGTCTTCGTC
>DASPHQ010001021.1:0-3752 GCA_035629595.1 Urbifossiella sp.
CTCGGCCCGGGCCAGCGCCGCCGACAGGTTCGCCGAGCCGCGGTACTCCGACTGCCGCAGCACCAGCCCCCACTCGGCCACCGCCGCCGCGAACGCGAAGTCCTCCGGCACCGGCCGACCCGCCGCACTCCCCGGCAGCGCCGCCGACACCTCCTTGCTCGCCTCCCCCAGCGGCGCCTTGTATCGCATCCGCGCCGTCAGCCACTCGTCGGCCGGGCCGGCCGGCTGCGGCGGCGCCTGGTACTTCAGCGGGTCCACCCCCGGCACCGCCACCGACTCGCCGACGGGAACGATCTCGTACAGCGCCGTCACCGTGTGGCCGCTCCCCATGTCGCCGGCGTCCACCTTGTCGTTCTTGAAGTCCTCGTCGCGGAGCAGGCGGTTCTCGTAGCCGAGCAGCCGGTACGCCGCCACCCGCGCCGGGTTGAACTCGACCTGGAACTTCACGTCCTTCGCCACCACGCTCAGCGCCGCCCCCTGCTCCACGAAGATGCGCCGCGCTTCCTCCAGCGTGTCGATGTAGCCGTAGTGGCCGTTCCCCTTGCGCGCGAGCGCTTCGAGCCGGTCGTTCTTCAGGTTCCCCATGCCGAAGCCGAGCACCGTGAGGAACACCTGCGAGTTCCGCTCCCGCTCGATCATCTGGTCCAGCTCGCTCGGGCTCACCGCCCCGACGTTGAAGTCGCCGTCGGTGCAGAGGATGACGCGGTTGGTACCGCCGCCGACGAAGCTGGCGCGGGCCAGCTCGTACGCCTTCGTGATGCCGCCGGCGCCGTTCGTGGCGCCGCCGGCGCGGAGGCCGTGCAGCGCCGCCAGGATGACGTCCTTCTTGCTGCCGGGCGTCGGCATCAGGGCGACGCGCGAGTCGCCGGCATACGTGACGAGCGACACCTGGTCGTCGGCCCGGAGCTGGTGGACGAGGAGTTCGAGCGACTGGCGGACGAGCGGGAGGCGGTTCTCGGCGTCCATGCTGCCGGACGTGTCGACGAGGAACACGAGGTTGCGCCGCGGCGACTCGCCCGGCTCGAACGCCTTCGCCCGCACCCCGACGCGGACGAGTTGGTGGCCGTCCTTCCACGGGCACGGGGCGAGGTCGAGCGTCAGTGACACCGGGGCGTCACCGCCCGGCTGCGGGTAGCGGTAGGGGAAGTAGTTCACCAGCTCGGCGAGGAACACCGCGTCGCGCGGCGGCAGGCTGCCGTTGGTGAGGTAGCGGCGGACGTTGCTGTAGCTGGCCGAGTTCACGTCCGCGGAGAACGTGCTGAGCGGCGCCGTCTGCGCGAGGCGGAACGGGTTCTCGACGATGCTGGCGTAGGCCTCGCCGGTCTGCTTCGGGTCGCCGGCCTTGGCCTCCGGCGGGGCGAGCGGCGGCATCCCGGCGGGGCCGGCGTCGCCCTTCGAGATGCCGGCGGCGGGGGCTCTCATCTCCTCGGGAGCGCCCTTTCCGCAGCCGAGGGCGGCGAGGAGGAGCGCGGGTACGAGCGGGCGCCAGCGCCGGCGCGCGGAGCGGGACATGGGCCACCTGCGATGTGGGGAAAGGTTCGGGCGATCGGATCGGCACCACCCCTGATCCCGGCGGGCGGGGGTTATTCCCTGGTACGCCGCCGCCGTCGGGTCAGTTCGGCTTTTCGCCGCCGCCTTGCCGGCCGCTCCGGGCCGCGGTACAGAGTGGGCCATGCGTCCGTTCCGCGACATCCGCATGACCGGCTTCTCCGATCGCACACCGGTCGCGGACGTGCTCGCCCTTCTCGATGCCCGCGTTCACCCGCTGCCGTCCGAAACCGTGCCCGCCGCCGCGGGGCGCGTGCTGGCCGCGGCCGTGGCGTCGGCCGTGAACGTCCCCGCCTTCCCGCGCTGCATGATGGACGGCTACGCCGTCCGCGCCGCCGACGCCGGGCCGCGTCGCCTCGTCGGCGCGGCGTACCCCGGCCGGCCGTTCGTGGGCGTGCTCGGCGAAGGCGAGTGCGTCCGCGTGACGACCGGCGCCGAACTGCCGACCGGCGCCGACGCCGTTCTGATGGCCGAGCTGGCGGACGCGGCCGGTGAAGTGGTCACGGCGCGGGAAGCGGTGCCGGTCGGGAAGCACGTCGGCCGCGTCGGCGAGGACGTGACCGCGGGCCGCGAAGTGCTGACGGCCGGCCGCGTCCTTCGCCCGCAAGACGTGGGGCTGCTCGCGGCGATCGGCGTCGGAAGCGTGGGGGTGGTGCGCCGGCCGCGGGTCGCGGTGCTGGCGACCGGCGACGAACTGCTACCGCCGGGTTCGATGCCGGACGGCTCGCGGATCGTGGACAGCAACTCGCCCATGCTCGCGGCGCTGGTAGCGCGCGACGGCGGCGCGTGCGACCCGACGCGCTACCTCCCCGACCACTTCGACACGATCCGCGACGCGATCCGCGACACCGCCGCGGACGTGGTGCTGGTGTCCGGCGGCACGTCGGTCGGCACCGAGGACCACGCCCCGCGGGCGCTCGCGGAGGTCGGCGAGCTGGCGGTTCACGGCATCGGCGTCAAGCCGGCGGGGCCGACGGGCGTGGGGTTCGTCGGCGGGCGGGTGGTGGTGTTGCTGCCGGGGAACCCGGTGTCGTGCCTGTGCGCCTACGACCTGTTCGCCGGCCGGGCGGTGCGGAGGCTCGGCGGCCGTCCGGCAGCGCTGCCGTACCGGCCGGCGGTGTTGCCGCTGGCGGCGGCGGTGTCGTCCGCGGCCGGGCGGATGGATTACCTGCGGGTGCGGGTCGAGAACGGGGAGGCGGTGCCGCTGGCCGGGGGGGCGTCGAACCTGAGCGGGGCGGTGACTGCGGACGGGTTCGCGCTCGTGCCGGCGGAGCGGAGTGAACTGACCGCGGGGGAGGCGGTCGAGGTGTGGCTCTATGACGGAGCGGGGTGAGTTGTTTCGCCGCTTGCGGCTTCGCGTTGGGCAGCGCGAAGCCGCAAGCGGCAACGCAACCTTACCCCTCGTCCTTCTCGTCCCCGCGTTCCGGCAGCTGGTACGACGGCAGCTCCGGCAGCCCCAGCAGCGCCCGCGACGCGGCCACGCGGTTCATCAGCGCCAGCCGCGTCGTCAGGTGCTTCTCCAGCTCCGCCGCCGGCACCGTCACCGGCCGCGGCACCCCCACGTCGATCGGGCGGCGCAGGTCGGGCCGCTTCCCCTTCGTCGGGTAGCCGCCGCGGTACGACGTGAAGCTGCCCCACGCCCCCTCGATCCAGCACGCGACCACCGGCACGTCCGGCCGGGCCGACAGGATGTGCCACACGCCGCGGCCGAACCGCTTCATCGGCCGGTCGTCGGTCCGCCGCAGGTAGCCCTCGGGGAACAGCACCAAGCAGTCGCCGCGGTCCAGCGCCGCGATCGCCTCGGCGAGCTCGGTCGGCGCCTCCTTCTTCATCTGCTTTTCCTGCACCCGGATGGTGTGGAACACGTTCACCATCAGCCAGCGGATGACCGGCAGGTCGTAGAACTCGCTCGTCATCATCGGGGTGATCGGCCGCGGCAGCACCCGGCCGATGAACGCCGGGTCGAACCAGCAGGAGTGGTTGGCGATGACCACGCACGCTCCGGTGCGGGGGAAGTCGGCCAGCCCCGGCCCGACGGCCCGGACGCGGTACATCACCGTCAGCGGCACCACCACCGCCAGCTCGACCACCGGTCGCAGCAGCCGCACCCACGCGAGCAGCGCCGCCGGCACGAGCGCGACCGCGGCCCCGAGGGTGAACGAGTCGCGCAGCGCCGCCGGGTCGGCCCACCCGGCGCGGACGGC
>DASPHQ010001022.1:0-9922 GCA_035629595.1 Urbifossiella sp.
AGGGCCCACATCATCGTCAGGTCGTGGACCCCGTTCACCGGCGCCGCCGCCCGGAAGCGGTCCGTCTGGCCGACCAGCCACGAGGTCATGTACCCGCCGTAACTCGTCCCGTAGACGAACAGCCGGTCCTTGTCGGCGACCCCCTCCGCGATCAGGTGGTCGACGCCGGAGAGGACGTCGCGCATGTCCCCGCCGCCGAAGTCGCCGCGGTCGGCGTCGAGGAACGTCTGCCCGTACCCGGTGCTGCCGCGGAAGTTCGGCTGGAACACCGCGTACCCGTGGGCCGCGAACGCCTGCACCGTGAAGTCGAACCCGAGGACGTTTCGGCCGTGCGGCCCGCCGTGCGGGTAGACAATCAGCTTGTGCGGCGGCTTCCCCACCCCCTCGGGCGGCAGCGTCAGCACGCCCTCGACCTCCAGTCCGTCGGTGCTCTTCCACCGGACGCCCCGCTGCGGCCCGACGAGCCGGTCCTTCAGGAACAGGTCGCCGGGCGGGGCGAGCCGCGCCCGCCGGGCCAGCCGCGCCGCCGGCGACGCCGGGAGGTCATTCGGAGCCGGGTCGGCCGGGGTGAACGTCTGCCCCGCGCCGGTGCCGAGGTCGACCGCGGCGGGGAGGTTGGCCAGCCGCTCCCCGGCGGTGTAGACGACCCGAGCGGGGCCGTCCCAGCAGTCGGCCGGGAGCGGGAACGTCGGGGCCGGGTGCGGCGGCCGGTCGGCCCCGGGGCCGTGGTGGTCGAACACCGCCCGCGCCGCCGGCCCGCCCGCGCCGAGCTCGACGACCATCAGGTTGAAGACCGACATGTGCGGCCCCCGGCGGGGCACGCTCAGGCACGCGACCCGCTTGCCGTCCGGGGAGAACCGCGGCGACACCTCCGGGCCGGGACCGGTGGTCAGCTGCCGGAGTTGCTTCGTCGCGGCGTCGACCAGCCAGACGTCGTAGTTCTGGTTGATGCTGAACCGGACGGACTCGCGGGCGGCGGTGCGGTTGGCGTGGACGGCGAGGGCCGCCCCGTCCGGGGACCAGTTCGGGTCGCCGTACCACGCGTCGGCGGGGGTGAGCCGCTCGACCCGGGTCGCGGCGAATGCTTTCGGGGCCGGGTCCAGGTGGGCGACCCACACCGCGGCCGGCCCGTACCCGGTGTACCCCTCGCCCTGGTCCTCGCGGGCGACCACCACCCCGTTGGCCGTCTCGGCCGGGGTGCGCGGGTCGGCGCCGTCGTCCGCGACGAAGGCGAGCTTCGTGCCGTCCGGGGAGAACGCGAGCCGGCCGTAGAAGCCGTCGTGGAACACCCGGCCGTAGGGCTTGTCCGGCCCGGCGAGGGGGACCGCCGCGCCCCCGGCCGCCGGGATCAGCCAGGCGTCCGCGGCCGGGTCGGAGTACGGCGGCACGGCCGGCGTCAGCTTCCAGCCGCCCGGCCGCGGGCGGGTGGACACGAACGCCACCCACCTCCCGTCCGGGGAGAAGACCGGGCCGCGGGCGTCCGGCTCGCCCGGCTCGGCCGGCCGGGCCGCCTGCCCGGCGCCGGCCCGCCAGAGGGAGAAGCGCTCGGCGTTCGCCGCCCGGTCGAGCCACGCCCGGGCGTAGGCGACAGTCTTCCCGTCCGGCGCCAGGGCGGAGTCGCGGGGGGCGTCGAGCCGGTACAGGTCCTCGACCGCGAGCGGCGTCTTCCCGGCGACCGGCGCGGGTGGCTGGGCCGGCGCCGCGACACACGCGACGAGTAGGGCGAGCGCCGTTGCAAGCGGCCGGCGCGGGGGGACGCGACTGGGCATGTCCGGTCTCCGGGTCTGGCGGTGTGATCCGAACCACGGCTCGGAAGCCCACCGCCCGCGGCTGGTCAATAGCTTACCCCAGAACCGGGACCACAACCCCCGCGGAGGCGTGGCATGCTCTCCCTCCTCGGCCCGCGCGGCCGCCTGTGCGACTCCCCCTCCCGCCGCGACCTGCTCACGGCCGGGTCGCTGCCGCTGCTCGGGCTCACCCTCCCCGCGCTGCTCCGGGGCGAGGCGCGCGCGAACACTCCGGCGGGCGGCAGCGGGTTCGGCAAGGCGCGGTCGGTGCTACTGCTCTACCTCCAGGGGTCGCCCAGCCACATCGACACCTGGGACCCCAAGCCCGACGCCCCGGACGGCATCCGCGGCGAGTTCCGGCCGATCGACACCAGCGTCCCCGGAATTCGCCTCACCGAGGTGCTGCCGCGGCTCGCCCGACAGGCCCACCGGTTCGCCCTGATCCGCTCGCTGGGGGTCAAGCCGCAGGGGCTCGCCAACCACGGGGCGTCCATCTACATGCTCATGACCGGCGCCGGGCCGCTCAACTTCTCCCCGACCGGCCTCGCCGTCCCGCCGTCCCGGCAGGACCTGCCGTCGGTCGGGGCGGTGGCGGCGCGGTACCGGCCGGTCGAGCCCGGCCGGCTCGGCTTCGCCAGCGTGTGCGCGCCGATCCAGGAGGGGGCGGTCGCCGGCGTCGGCCAGTCGGCCGGCATCCTCGGGGCGGCGTACGACCCGTTCCAGATGTACCAGGACTCGCAGCTGCCGCTGAACGTCGAGACCCTGACGCTCCCCCCGGACGTGGACCTGGGCCGGATGCGGGCGCGGTTCGACCTGCGGGGCGTGCGGCCCGGACCGGCGGGGGCGGGGTTCGACGGGCACTACGACACCGCGCTGGCCCTGCTCGGGTCGGCGGCGACGGCCCGCGCGTTCCGCCTGGAGGGCGAGTCGCCCCGCGTGCGCGACCGGTACGGCCGGACCCGGTGGGGTCAGAGCTGCCTCCTGGCCCGCCGGCTGGTCGAGGCCGGGACGCGGTTCGTCCAGGTGAACTGGCCGGCCGGGTCCGACACGGAGCCGGCCGCCGGCCCGGACGGGTCGTGGGACACGCACCGGAATAATTTTCCGATGCTCCGCGACTGGCGGTGCCCGGTCTTCGACCAGACGGCCTCCGCCCTGCTGGAGGACCTGGCCGAGAGCGGGCTCCTCGACACGACGCTGGTGGTGATGGTCGGGGAGTTCGGCCGGTCGCCGAGGATCGGCTCGCCGACGACGAACAACGTCGGCCCCGGCGGGCGGGACCACTGGCCGTCGTGCTACACGTGCCTGGTGGCCGGGGGAGGGGTGCGGCCGGGCCAGGTGTACGGCGAGTCGGACCGGTACGGGGCGTACCCGCAGAAGAACCCGACGCACCCGTACGACCTCATCGCCACGCTCTACCACGCGCTGGGGATCGACCCGGCCACGCAGTACCGCGACGGCCTCGACCGGCCCCGGGGGTTGGTCGAGCACGGCGCACCGATCCTGGGGCTGTTCCGGTGACGCGGGGTCAGTGCTGGAAGAGGAACTCCGGGTGGTTCAACAGGGCGTGCATCACGTCCTCGAACCGCTGCCGGCGCAGCCGTTGGTCCCCCGCCGCCAGGAAGGCGAGCACCTTTCCGGTCTCGTCCGCCGTCGGCCGCCGGGCGAGCGTCAGGAGGAACATCTCCTCGACGACCTCACGGTCGGTCAACTTCGACGCGGCGAGGGTCGCGACGCGCCCCTTCGGCGCCGTTAGCTTCTCCTGGAGAAACGCGCCGCCCTGGAGCATCAGGGCGGTGTGCAGGGTGGTGTCCGCCTCCCGCTCGCACTCGCAGGCGCTCGCCCGCGGGGGCCGCCCGAACACCCGCAGGAATGGGTGCGGGAACTCGCCGTCCGGCAGCTGCACTGCCCGCGTCCCGGCCGGGAACCCCTTGAACGACTCGGGCACCCCGGTCGCGTCGCACACCGCGTCCAGCAGGGCCTCGGCCCCGAGCCGCCGCGGCGCGTACCGCGAGAAGTACTTCCAGTCGTCGCGGTTGGTCGGCGTCGGCCGCCCGGACGCCTGGTAGACCCGCGAGTTCATGACGGTGCGGATCAGGTGCTTGCGGTCGAAGCCGTTCCGCACGAGGTCGGCCGTCAGCGCGTCGAGCAGGGCGGGGACGCCCGGCGGGTTGGTCACGCGGAGGTCGTCCACGGGATCGACCACGCCGCGCCCGAGCAGGTAGAACCAGATGCGATTCGCAGCGGCCCGGGCGAAGTACGGGTTGCCCGGGGCGGTGAGCCAGTCCGCGAACGCCGCCCGGGCGTCCGCGTCCGGCGCGACATCGACGGCCGGCGCACCGGGCGCCTTCGGAGTCACCTTCAGGCCCGTCCGCGGGTGGGCGAGGCTCCCGTCGCGCTTCGTCAGGACGGTCTCCTCCTTGTCGTAGACCTGGACGAAGAACGGGCCGTCGCGGTACTGGACGCGGGCGAAGAACGCGGCGACGCCGTAAAAATCGTCCTGGGTCCAGCTCTCGCCGGGGTGGTTGTGGCACTTCGCGCACTGTATCCGCGCGCCCATGAACAGCTGCGCGACCTCCTCGGCCCGTAGCTCAGGGGAGCGGAGGCGGCGGAAGAACCCCGCCGGCGGGTTCGAATAATTCCCCCCGGCCGCGGTGAGGACCGTCCGGGCGAACACGTCCTCGGGCACGTTCGCGGCCATCGCCCCGCGCACCCACTGGTGGTACTTCACGGCCCCGATCTTTCCGACGAACCGCTGGTTCACCCCCAGCCGGTCCGACCACTTGAGCGCCCACCAGTCGGCGAACTCGGGGCGGTCCAGGAGTGCGTCGATCAACCGCTCGCGCTTCGCCGGCGTGCCGTCGGCGAGGAACGCCCGCACCTCGCCGGGGGTGGGCAACCGGCCGACCGCGTCGAGGTGCGCCCGGCGGACGAACTCCTCGTCGGTGCAGAGGGGCGACGGCTCGATCCGCAGGGTCTTCAGCTTCGCGAAGACGTGCTCGTCGACGTAGTTCCGCGCCGCCGGGTCGGGCCACCGGAAGTTCGGGTTCTCGTCGCGGAACAGGATCACCGCGGGCGCCACGAGCCCCATGTACTCGGCGGTCACGACGACCTCACCGGCCCTCGACCGGGTGACCGTGCCGTCGGCCCCGACGCGGGCGGCGAGTTCGTCGGTGACCGTGAACCGGGTCAGGTGGGTGACATCCCTCTTCGCTCCGTCAGGGAACGCGGCGACGACGTTCAGCGTCTGCGCCGAGGCCGGGGCGTCGAGGATCGTTTGCGCCGGCGTGACGGCGAGAGAAACTGGTCGGCTGGAGCGGTCGCGGTCGTCGGGCGCCCCCTGGGCGATCCAGTCGCGGAGAAGGCGGTACAGGTCGCCGTCCGGGTCGAGTCGGCGCCCGCCCGCGTGCGGGGCGAGCGCCGTCCCCTTCTGCAGGATGAGGCTGCGGTCCGGGGCGACGCGGTCGATCCGCCGCGCGCCCATCTCGCGCGTGAGGGTGTGGACGTCGAGGGCGGGGTCGTACCCGCGGAGGCTGAGCCGGAAGCCGTTCTTCCCCGTCGGGGTGCCGTGGCACGTCCCCGAGTTGCACCCCGCCTTCGTGAGGACCGGGATGACCTCGCGCGTGAGGCTGACCGGCTCCGCGGCGGGGGCGGGTGGGGCGCAGGCGAGCGCGACGACCGTTGCGAGGACGGGGCGGGTGAACATGGCGCCTTCTGGGGCGGGGCGGCGGGCGGCTCCGATTCTGACCGACCGCGGAGGCGTTGGCAACCCTCTTCGGAACGCGCTTGCACCGACGCGCCGCGATCCGGGATAATCAAACCCGGCCTACCGTCAGTCCTCCCGCCGCGTCGCGCCCCGACCGCGAGACTCTCGCATGACCTGCCCCACCATCACCCGGCGGGCGCTCCTCCGCGTCGGGGCGGTCGGCCTCACCGGCCTGTCGCTGCCAGCCGCCCTCCGGGCGGAGCAGACTGGCCCGCCGCGCCGGGCGACCGCGAAGAGCGTCATCATGCTCTTCCAGTTCGGCGGCCCGTCGCACCTGGAGACGTTCGACGCCAAGCCGGACGCGCCGGCCGAGGTCCGCGGCGAGTTCGGTGCGATCCGCACCCGGACGCCGGGCCTGTTGGTCACCGAACACCTACCGAAGCTCGCGGCGCGGTCCGACCTGTACGCGGTGCTGCGGAGCGTGCGGCACGACAAGTCGTCCCACAACTCCGGGGCGTACTACTCGCTCACCGGCCGCGAGCCGCTCGTCAACATCGTCACCGCGAACGCCGCGGCCACCGACTTCCCGCACCCGGGCTCGGTCGTCGACCGGTTCCGCCCGTCGGAGGGGCGAGTTCCCTCGTTCGTCTCGCTGCCGACCATGATCGCCGACGGCCCGTTCCGCACGCCGGGCGAGTTCGCGGGGCTGCTCGGGAAGGCCCACGACCCGCTGTGGGTGTTGAACGACCCGAACGCGCCCGACTTCCGCGTGCCCGAACTCGCCCCGCCGGCCGGGGTGGACGTGACCCGGCTCGCCGACCGGCGGGCCATCCAGGCCGACCTCGCCGGGCTCAGCGCCCTCGCCGACCGCACCGCCGAGGTGCGGGGGATGCGCGACTACCAGGCCCGCGCGGTCGACATCCTGACCTCGGCCGCGACGCAGCGGGCGTTCGCCATCCGCGACGAGAAGCCGGAACTGCGGGACAAGTACGGCCGGCACACGTACGGCCAGAGCGTGCTGCTGGCCCGCCGGCTGGTCGAGGCCGGGGTGCGGTTCGTGACCGTCTACTACTCGCGCGGCATCCGCGGCTGGGACATGCACGACGGCCTCTTCCCGACCATGCGGAACACGCTGCTGCCGCACACCGACGACACGCTGTCCGCCCTCCTCGACGACCTGAAGGACCGCGGCCTGCTGGACGAGACGCTCGTGTACTGGACCGGCGACTTCGGGCGGACGCCGCGGGTGAACGACAAGGCCGGCCGCGACCACTGGCCGCAGTGCCAGTCGATACTCCTGGCCGGGGGCGGCGTCCGCGGGGGAATGACGTACGGGGCGTCGGACCCGACGGGGGCGTTCCCCAAGGACGACCCGCTGCGGCCGGACGACGTGACGGCGACGGTGTTCCACGCGCTGGGGCTCGACCCGGCGACGGAGATCCGCGACCAGCTCGGCCGCCCGCTGCCGATCTCCGCCGGCAGCCCCGTCACCGCACTCTTCGGCGGCTAGCAAATGCCCCGCGCCCTCCTGCTCGCCCTCACGGTCTCGCTGCTCGCGCCCGTCGCGGGCGGCCAACCCCCGACCCCGTTCCCCGACTACCGGCCGGTCGCGGGGTGGCCGCAGTTGCCGCCGGGGCTCGCACTCGGCCCGGTGTCGGCGGTGGCGACCGACGCCGCGGACCGGGTGTACGTCGCCCACCGCGGGCCGCGGCCGGTCCTCGTGTTCGCCCGCGACGGCACGTTCCTCCGCTCGTGGGGCGACGACCACCTCCACACCCCCCACGGGCTGCGCGTCGATCCCGCGGGGAACGTGTGGGTCACCGACATCGGCCACCACCTCGTCATGAAGTTCGACCCCGCCGGCAAACTCCTCCTGACGCTGGGGCAGAAGGGCCGGGCGGGCGCCGGCGCGGGGCAGTTCGATCGCCCGACCGATGTGGCGGTCACGCCGGGCGGCGACTTCTACATCACCGACGGGTACGGGAACACCCGCGTGCAGAAGTATGACGCGACCGGAAAACTATTGAAGGAGTGGGGGACGAAGGGAAAGGGCGAGGGCGAGTTCAACCTGCCGCACGCCGTCTGCCTCGACGCGGCGGGGCGGGTGTACGTCGGGGACCGCGAGAACAACCGGGTGCAGGTGTTCGACGCCGCCGGCCGGTTCGTTTCGCAGTGGCGGGAGAGCGGCGCCCCGTACGGGCTGTTCCGCACGGGCGACCGGCTGTTCGCGGCCGACGGCCGGGCCAACTGCGTCCGGGTGCTCGGCCCGGACGGCAAGGCGCTCGGCCGGTTCGGGGAGAAGGGGACCGCGGCGGGGCAGTTCCAGATGCCCCACATGCTGTGCGTCGATTCCCGCGGCGACGTGTACGTCGCCGAGGTCACCAACAAGCGCGTCCAGAAGTTCGCCACCCGCGCGGCGGAAGGCGATGCGGCGGAGGACGTGGAGTTCGTCGCCCGTGGCGACAAGACCGAGCAGCGGTACGTGGTCGTACGGCCGAAGGGGTTCAACCCGAAGCGGGCCAACACCGCCGTCGTCGCCCTCCACGGCCACGGGTCCGACCGCTGGCAGTTCGTGAGGCAGGACCGGGGCGAGTGCAGGGGGACGCGCGACGTCGCCGCGGCGCGTGGGTTCCTCCTGGTCTCCCCGGACTACCGGGCGAAGACCTCGTGGATGGGGCCGGCGGCCGAGGCCGACGTGTTGCAGATCCTGGACGAGTTGAAGGAGAAGTACGGGGTGCGGCGGGTGGTCGTGGCCGGCGGGTCGATGGGCGGGACGGCCGCCCTCGCGTTCGCCGCCCTCCACCCCGACCGGGTGGCCGGGTGCGTGTCCCTGAACGGCACCGCGAACGTGGTCGAGTACGAGGGCTTCGGAGACGCGATCGCGGCCGCGTACGGGGGAACCCGGAAGGAGCGGCCCGAGGTGTACCGCAGCCGGTCGGCCGAACTCAACGCCGACCGGATGACCATGCCCGTCGCCATGACCACCGGCGGGAAGGACACCGTCGTTCCGCCCGCCAGCTGCCTCCGGCTCGCCGAGAAGCTGAAGGCGCTCGGCCGGCCGGTCACGCTCATCCACCGCCCCGACGGCGGCCACGCGACGACTTATGACGACACCGTGAAGGCGCTGACCGCCGTGATCGACCGCCTGCCGAAGGGGGACGCGGACCGCGGCCGGTGAGGGGTCTACGCCTTGAGGTGTCGGTCGAGCCAGGTGAACGCGTCGTCCTGCATCGCTCGGGTGAAGCGGTGCGGCTCGTCGTAGAACCGACCCTCGAACTGCCGCGGATCCCCGGCAGCGCGGTACACCTCGGCGATCCGGTCCACCGCTGCCGCCATCCCCTCGGGCGGGAAGAGGCGATCCTGACGGCACTGCTGGACGAGCAGCGCGCGTGGGGCGGCGAGCGCGGCCAGGTCGGGGAAGTCCATCAGCCGGTGGAGCCCCGGGAGGAAGTGGACGAACGAGTGGGTGTCCAGGTGCGCCTTCCGCATCGGCGGCACGGCGGACATGAACCCGACCACGCACCCGGCCGCGACGCGGTCGTCGAGGGCGGTCAGGTAGGCGGCCCGGTAGCCGCCCATCGAGACCCCCAGGCACCCGATCCGCTTCGGGTCCACGTCCGGCCGGGTGGCGACGTAATCGACCGTCCGCATGTCGTCCCACGCGACCACCCCGGGCCACGTCGCGCCGGCGAGGGTCAGCCCCTTCACCACCGTCGATTCCTTGCCGCGGCACACCGCGTTTAACCGCCGCACGTCGTCGACGGTGTACCGGGACCGGTCCCACCCGGCGGCCGCGTCCGCGTCCGCGACCACCCGCCGCTCGCCGAACATCAGCGCGTCGATGGTCACCACCACGTACCCCCGGCGGACCAACTCCGTCGCGGTCGGCCGCCCGTCGTAGTTGACGCGGTGGTACTCCGTCATCGCCGGGTGGTTCGCCCCGAGGTCGATGACCTTCTCCTTGCCGAAGAGGAACATCCCGCCGTGGGAGTGGAGGTCGACGACCGCGGGGGCCGGCCCCTTCAGCCCCTTCGGGACGAGGACGTAGGCCGGCACGCGCGACGCCGGCGACGTGTTGAACAGCACCCGCTCCCGGACGTGGTCCCCGCGGTCCACGCGGTCGGTGACCTCCGCCCGGGGCTCGACCTTTTCCGGGCAGTAGCCGAGCGCGTCGAGAACCGCGGCCCGTGCGGCCGCGCGGTACTCGGCGAAGTCGGGGAATCGCGGCGTCGGGAACCGAAGGCTATACCGGGTTGCGGCAGCGACCCGGTCGAGCTCGGCGGCGAGGGTGCCGAGGTCGGCCCCGGTCGGTGCCAGCGCGCGGGGCGGGTCGGCGAGAGGGGCCGCCGGCGGTTGGGCGGCCGCGGCCGCGGGAAGGACGGGAAGCGCGGAGAGGAAGCGGCGGCGGTCCATCGGCGGCTCCGGAGCGTGG
>DASPHQ010001023.1:0-7106 GCA_035629595.1 Urbifossiella sp.
AACTCGATTCTGCCGTCGGGGTAGATGACGGCCCGTGCAGCTGCAGGGTGCATCATGTTGAAAAGGCCGTGCACGTATCCGTCATGAATCCACTGCTCCCTGAGCAGGTCGTCGCACGTGAAGAGGAAGTGCCCAGTGGCCGACCCAGGGGAGGGGTTCTGTACCTTCGAGAAGTCGATCACGAGATAACACTGGTTGCTCGTACTCGGGCTCCAGGCGGTGGCGCGGATGCCAAGCAAGTTTCTGCGGTGCACGCAGATGCACTCCGGCATCACGTCGATCCCCCGTCGCTCACCGTAGGGGGCCTCTGCGGTGATCTCCGCCGCGAGGTACTCGCAGAGCGTCTCGAACGAAACGCCATCAAACGCGAACCCGAACATCGGGCGGGGGAATGTCCGCCGGGCGGCGGCCAGGGTGTCGAACTCCACCCGGTCGAGGAACGATTTCACCTCAATGGCGAGCCGCGTGGCCTCTGGTGGTGCCACGACGAACTCGTCCAGGCGGTAGTACGGTAGGCCCTCACGCGGGTCGAAGACCAGAACGTCGCACTGCTTGGACGGTTCTTCAGGCGTTCGGTCATAGCAGAAGCCGGTGCTTACGACGAACGGGTGCCGCGTATGATTGACGAGCAGCGACCGTAGGATAGCCTCACGAGCTATGCCTCGACTGTGCTTGTGCTGGACGAAAAGCCCGATCTTTTCGTCTTCTAAGTCGATGCCTTTGGCGACGATGCTCCAGTAGTCGGGGTTGCTCAGCATGCGGCCTCCTTCTAGTCGCCTTGCGTGTCCGCCCTGAACGGCAGCGCGGACACGATCAGGCTCAGGGTTTTCGAGCCACCTCCAGTCGTGCCCGGCAGGGGCTGAGCTGGTAGAATGACCCTGGGCTCGGTAGTCAGCGTATCTCGGAGGCGGTCTGGTGCCGAGAATTGTTCGCCCGATGTTCAGCGATCCGAAGGCGCCCCACGCGCCTCGGGTTGGAGACACTAAAAATTGCCTGGGCGTGCGGACGTCTGGGAAGAGGCAGGATGTTGACCTCGATGCTACAGGGACGGTACTCCTGAATAGAAAGGGGTTATCTGTTTCGGAAGACTGGAGGAGCTTGCCAGACTTTCTGATCCCGGCACATCTTGAAGACGATCTGAACGGAGCCTCGGGCGATGAGGGGCTACGTGTCTTTGTTCATGGGACCGGAACTGGCCCATTTGCAGAGGGGAGGGTGGCGGACTGCCTCGCGCTGTTGTTAAAGCCCAGAAGCACGACCGCTGGAGTGGTTTGCCCAACGCAAGCGGTGATGCTGGACAAGCTCCAAGAGGACCTGGCGGCAACTCGACCGGACTGGATCATCGACGAGAGCTGATGCGTGCCCGACTTCACTCCAGATATGAGCGCGGACTACTTGACCTACATCGAAGGTCAAGTGCGGCGGCATTTCCTACTGGCTGATGGCAAGGCACAAGGCGACGAGGTAGGGGAGATCGAGGATCATCTCTCCGACCTTTGGGAGGGGCTGGATGAGGTACAGAGGCAAAGCGTGAAGGGGGTAGGGTCGGACTTGAACTGGATTCGGCGTCGTGGTGCCCCGGCCCCCAAGTCGAGAACGGCTGATGACGTGACGCAGGAAGAGATGCAGCGGCTTCAAGACGCGCAAGATGCTGAGGATTGGCACAAAAGCTTACACTTCCTCCGGGTTTGTGGCCCTAATGTGCCGCGAGACCTCTTGGCCTACGTCCGCGCAACATGCTATTTTAAGCTCAACCTTTCACAAATCGCATTGTTACTTGCTGACCTCGCCGTTGAACTGGACTCCGGGGAATACGCAATTGGCCGTCCGGCTTTCGAGGCTTTACAGGCTATGATGCCGGAGCGGGCGTTTTTCAGGGCCAATGAGGTAATGGCCGCCCCAAATAAGCACTCTCCACTTGCCGTGGTGCAGTCCATCGGGTTCATTTTCGATACGCTCGGTTCCGATGCGGGGATGTTCGATGGCAACTTAATAGCGAAAGCCATAGCCGACGCGACCGAACGCCTTGATACTGCAAAAAGTCCTGATCCGGATCGGGCGCACTTCTACTATTTGGCCGGCGCGGAGATGCATGCTTTTGGGCGGGAGGCAGAAGCGATCAAGATGTACGAGGCCGGGCTGAACCTGGAGCCGAAGAATCCGGCACTGCTCGCGGGCCTCGGGATGGCTCTTTACACCACTAATAAGTCTAAAGCCGTAAGCCTTTTCCAGGGTGCGGTGCTCCATGGCGCTCAGATTCTACGCCCATACATGCACCTTGCGCATCACCATTTGATGAATCGGGAGTTCGCAAAGGCATTCGGGTACGCTCGCAACGGCATGCGTTTCGCGCGAAATCCTCGCGCGCAGGCTGCGATTCTTGAAATCATGGGAATCAGTGCAAATGAGTTAGGGCACTCACCAGAGACAGTGCTTCAACTGTTTACCGAAGCATCGCGTTTGGCCCCTGAATCAGCCCGCCTTGCTGCCAACCTCAAGGCTTATGAAGAATCCGGTAAAGGCAGGCAGGCTAAGGCTGATTGGCTCTACCGCGAGGAGCGAGAGGATTATGTCGGACGAGAGCTGATTGTGGCCAAATCTCGTGACGAAGCCTTCGCGCGCGTGTGACTTTGGATAGCGCGTTCTGGATCATGATCCTTACTGGCTCGGACAAAACCCTTCTTGACCCCCAGTTTTCAAGGCGTTTCAGGGGTATTGTCCGTGCCTCTTAGAAACGACAAAAGCCCCGGGAGCCAATGCTCGCCGGGGCTTTCTTGCTACTTGAATGCTCTCGTCCTACCTTTCCGCCGTCGCCGTCGCCTCGCCGTATGACCGGGGTTCTAGGGCCGCATCCCGGCGCCACGCCGGGTACAATGCGGCCCGGCCCCGGTCAGGAGGCGGGGCAGAGGCGTAAGGCGGATAGCTTTCCCCACCCCCGCTTGAGCCGGAGCGGAGCCGGTGATCGGGGTTCTGCCCTACACGCCGATGGCTTCGGCTATTCCCAGCGCGACGATGCTGGTCAGGACGACGGCCCCGAGGCTGACGCCGACCACCTGCTGGAACGGCAGCGGGTCGGGCGTCTTCCGCCGCATCCGCGCGACGTGCATCAGGCGCGCGGCGTAGCCGTCGTCGCGGCCGATCATTTCCTCGTGACCCACTCGCCCAGCGCCTGGTGCCGGGCCTGGCACTCCCGGTGCTCGCCCACCGCCTCCACCGCGAAGCGGAGCAGGTCGCCCAGCGTCATCGGCTCGGCCGGCGGCGGCAGGTCAGGGCAGGGGGCGGTCAGGTTGGCCGGCGGGACGACCGGAGAGGGCGTCGCGAAGGAGCCGCACCCCGTCAGGAGGCACAGCGCAGCGGTAGTCGGGCTTGGCAGTCTCATAGGCGAGCCTCCGGTTCAGGTCGCGGTTGGTGGAACGGATGGCGGCGAGATGGGATTCCAGCTCGGTGGATTTCGCGTTCGCATCCTGCTCGGCTTTCACGCGGTCGTCAAGCTGGTGCTGCACCGCGGCGGCGTGCCGGGCCTCCCACCGCCAGCCGTTGACCGTCCAGCCCGCCGCGAACGCCAGCAGGCAGAGGCCCAGGGGCCACCAGTTACGCATCAGGAGGAGTGCAGCGGTCATGGCTGAACTTGTCGATGAGCTTGTCCACCAGGCGGTACAGGCGGCCGCGCCAGCGGGGGAAGACGACGAAGGCGAACAGGGTGCTGGGGACCACGGCCGCCCAGGCGTTGCCGGTGAAGGTGGCGAGGAGGACGGCCGACGCGGCGACGGCGGAGGCGAAGACGTAGGGGGTGAGGCGGATCATACGCCGAACCGCGCGTTGTCGGCGGCGACGGCCGGGCGGAGGAACAGTCCCCGCTCCTCCTCGCGGCGCTTGGTCAGCCCGCCGAGCTGGACCTTCCTGCCGGTGACCGGGTCGGTGGCGTACACCCACCGCCCGAACTCGGCGGCCGCCTGGAAGAACTGCTTGGCGTTCACCCGCGCGCGGAGGGTCGAGGTGCGGAGGTTGGCCGCACCGACGTTGAACGCGAAGCTGACCAGGGCGGAGAACTGGTTGTCGTTGAGTGGGACCGTGACCATGCTCGTGACCACTTTTTCGGCGTCGCGGAGGTCGCGGCGGAGGAGTTCCTCGGCCTCGGCCTCGGTGACTGGTGGCGTGCGGTTGTTCACCCCGCCGGTGTGGCCGTAGCCGATGGTCCAGACCCCGGCCGGGCACAGGTACGGCCTGGCCCGGAAGCCCTCGTACCGCTTGATGATCTCGATGCCTGCGTCGTTAGTGCGCACGGGCTCCTCCCCTGGTTGGTGTGACTACTTTTCGCCCCGGAACAGGTGCAGGATCTCCCGCGGGAGGCCGTCCAGCCGGGTGTGGATGCGGTCGAGCGAGTGCTGGACCTCGGTCTTCTTGGCGTAGGTCTCGGAGACGTGCGCCCGCAGCTCGCTGGTGCGGACTTGGCACGCGTGGGCGTCCTCCTGGAGGTCCCGCACGTCGTCGATCAGGAGCCGCACGAAGTGCCCGACGATGCCAAGCAGCCCGGTGAGGACGCCGGCCGCCAGCCAGAGGAAAGTTGGTTCTGTCGCCATGTCATTGTCCCATACCCAAATAGTTGTCATCTCCTGATGGATTCCTTACCTCCCGGGGTGTTAGTGGGGTGCATGGTTCCCTCCCCGGAATCGTTCCCCGCCGGACCCTTCCCCGGTCGCATCGGCGGATCGCCTTCGCAGCCGGGGCTTCCCCGCCCCGGCTGATTCTTTTAGCGCAGCGCCAGGTAGCCGACCTCGGCCGTGCCGGTGGCCGCCCCGCCCTTCGTCCAGGCCAGGGTGAACCCGTCGGCGTCGAAGCTCGACACGACCGCCTGGCCGTAGTCCGACCCGCCGGTGCCGGTGATGACGGTGATGCTCCCGGCCGCGCTGTGGACGAAGTTGCCGGCGACGTTCGAGGCGTTGCTCGCGACCGAGTAGACGGCGGCCAGGGTGTCGAGCCCCCACGACGCCTTCACGCTCCCGTCGACGCAGGCCAGGAAGACCACGGCCCGGGGCTTGAACCCGACGCCGGTGACCGCCTGGCTGCCGCTGGCCGTGGCAAGGTTCCTGGTGAACGAGCCGAGGGCGACCCCGTTACTCAACCCCGAGGTGACGAACGCGGTGCCGTTGCAGTAGATCCGGCACCCCTCGCGCGGGTGGAGGGGGAGGGTGGTCAGCCCGTCGATCGTCTCCGCCCCGTTCGCGTCGAGGGTGACGACCCCAGAGCCGGTGTTGACGTAGTCGACGAACCAGCCGTCCCCCAGGGTGGCGGCGGCGGCCAGCGTCTGGGTGAACGTGCTGCTAGCGGCGATCGACTTGCCGACGTCGGACACGCCGAGGACGGTGTCCGAGGAGCGGCTGAGGAGGAACGTCTCGTCCAGGGTGCGGAGGACGACCCACCCGGAGTTGGCGGCGTTCCGCTTCTTCAGCAGGTTGCTGGCGGTGTCGGCCCAGAACTGGTGGGCGACGGTCGTGCCCGGGGCGGACGTGCCGGCGGAGTTGGTGAAGATCGCGGCGAGGGCGTTGTTGAGGTCGGCGCGGACGGTGGCCCCGTCGGCGTTGGCGATGTTCTGGTCGTGCTGGGCCATGGGCTATCCTTTCAGGTCGGCGGTGCCGAGCTGCCAGTCGAGCCACGCGACGGTCTCGGGGTCCAGGGGGAGCCCGCCCTTGCGGAGGGAGTCGAAGCCCTTGACGACTGCGCGGAGGGCGTCCGGCTCCTTGGTGAGCTTGCGGGCCGTGACGGCGGGGAGGGGGACGAACGTCGTGCCGTCCCACCGGTACCGGCCGGGCGGCAGGTCGCAGTCCGTGACCTGCGGCAGGTGCCGGTCGGTCAACTCGCCCGGGTCGAGCGTCTCCATGCCGACGTACACGCCGGCCTCGTCGAGCTTCGCCGCCCGGACGGTGGTGGGCTTCTTCTTCATGTCACCTCCTTGATCGAGACGCGGAGCCTCGACACGTTGACGTTGTAAGCGGGGTCGGCGCTGGTCAGCACCGCCCGGTATTGGAGCGCCCGGCAGTCGTAGTCGGCGGCGTCGACCCGCCCCCAGTCGCCCCACGCGGGGGTGCCGGCGGGGTCGTCGTCGGTCTCCCGGGCCTCGACCCAGACGTCGACCGACCCGCCGGCCAGGGTGCCGTCGAAGTCGAGCCAGTCGTCGATCATCCCGTACCGGCTGTCGACCCGGTCGTTGATGTTGACGGCCGAGATGTCGAGGGACGTCTCGACGCGGACCTTGCCGACGGCGCCGAGGTCGGTGCCGCTGGCAAAGGTGTAGGTGCCGGTGGGGCGGACCCCGCCGTAGGCGTCGAGGCTGTTGACCGAATCGAAGTCCGGGATGTCGTCGAAGAGCCCGGCGCCGGACAGCTTGAGGATGCCGTCCTCGGCGAACGTGCCGGCGTGGGTGCCGGCGAACAGCCCGTCCTCCTGCACGGTGGCGAGGGACGAGAAGCTCAGCACGCTGGCGTTCTTGGTGGCGAAGGTGGCCTCGTTCACGCTGGTCAGCCCGGAACTGTCCTCGGCCTTGACCAGGTAGGTGCCGGCCTTGAGCGGCACGACGGCCATGGTGCTCGCGCCGGGCAGCGGCTCGCCGATCGAGTAGCTGGTCTCCCAGGTGGCGCCCATGACCGACTCGGAGTGGCGGACCAGGACGCGCCCGCCGATCCGCACGTCGAGCTCGGCCGGCGGATCCCAGCGGAGGACGGCGAGGCTGGAGACGGTCTGCAGGGTCAGCCCGGTGACGTCGGCCGGCCGCGCGCCGAGGGCGAAGACCTCCTTCGGGATCGCGGTGGCGTAGGCGGATGCCGCGCCCAGGTGGGACACGGCCTTCACCCGCACCTCGTACCGGCCGGGGGTGACGTCGAACACGTCGGCGGTGGTGTCGGTGGTGTTCGGCAGGACCACCCACCCCGGCGCGCCGACCAGGCGGTACTCCGGGACGTAGTGGTGGACGAACGGGCTCGGGCTGGCCGCGTAGGTGATCGTCGCCTTCGCTTTTACCCCGGCCGAGTCGCGGGTTTCGTACAGGCTCTCCGTGACGGCCGGTATGCCGGGCGGGGCGACGTCCCAGGCGCTCGGCAGGGTGGTGTCGG
>DASPHQ010001024.1:0-11712 GCA_035629595.1 Urbifossiella sp.
GAAACCAGAGGGTGGGGAGGATGGCCGGCCGGTTATGCTGTGTCCCGGCCTCTCCGGTGCCCCTAAGTGCAAGGCTACCTGAACTTTACATCGTCAACACGCCCTAGTGCTCAGGGCACTGCGGGGTGTGAAGAGCGCGGCCCGTCGGGGATGCCATCCGGCATCCCGCGCTCTCGACCCCGCCCGCTGCCCCCGTACGCTCGGCGCGTGTCACACGCCACGCCACCCTCGGCAGGACGGCGGACCGCCGGCCCCAGCCCGCCCGGCTGAGTGCCTACGAGTCGGGCGTCGATGTTCGCACGAAGAGCGTCCCGGCCGCCGGCTTCACGCGGCGGCCGAAATCGCACCCCTCCCGGGGAGCGTTTTCAGGACGTTGAACCAGCGGATGAGCTCTTCCAGAAGCGAAAAGTTCGACACCGGACAAGTCGGGGGAGCCATATTTGACTTGGAGGCAATAGACCCCGGGATTACCGCATACAGAAGCGAAAGCTGAGGGGTTCGATTGCCGATGACGGCCGCGTAGTCGATTCCCTGGGGAAACACCAGCCGCTGGATCCGGATCTTGGCTTCCACCGGCCACTCCTGCCAGAGTTCGACAACCCGCGAGATGGCGTCGACGCACTCACCCACCACCTGCTCGCGGTCGTACCGCTCGAAGTCTTCCTGACCGTCCCCGAGGCGCGCGAGGCTGAGCGCCCCTTCCACCCGCTCGAAGTCCCGTTCCAGTTCCCCCAGGATTCCCGGTCTGTCGGCGTTGCGCTTCATCAGGGCGAGCAGCCGCGCCTTCTCCTCTTCCAGCCCGCCCGCACTCGCCCGGCCGGCGGATCTCTGGGCGGCGAGTTCCTGGAGTTTTGTGTCCCACGCCCCCAGGACGAGTTCCCGGAACAGCGCGAGCAGGGGTTCGGCCGGGCGGACCCTGCGGAGTAGCCCGACGAACGCCGCGTGGGCGTCCGCGCGGCTCACCCGGAAGCCGCAGGCCGGCTCCTTGCAGTCGTAGTACCCGAACGCCCGCCCGCTCCGGCCGACCGAGACGTAGCCGCGGGCCGTCCGCCCGCACCCCGGGCAGAGCAGGAACCGCCGCAGCGGGAAGTCGGGGTGGACCTGCCGGCGCGGGACAGGGGCGCCCACCCGCTTCTTGCCGTCGAGCACCCGCTGCAAGTCCGTCCACTCGTCGGGGGTGAGGGGGCCGTCGAACCTCGCCCGGACGAACGCCCCGTCCGTCCACTCGCCCCGCAGCAGCCCGCCGTAGACCGGGGCGCGGCAGATGTTGATCCACGTCTGCTTGCCGACCGGGTTCCCCCGGCTCGTCTGCAGGCCGCCGCGGCGCATCTCCCCGGCCACCTCGGCGAGCGTGTACGCCCCGCTGAGCTGCTTCTGCAGCCCGGCCCGCAGCAACTCCCACTGGCCCGGGTCGTCCGTCGGCAGCAGGACCGGCTTCCCGTCGCTCCGGGCGTTGCGGAACCCGGTCGGGGCGCCCCGGCACCAGTACCCCGCCTTCGTGAGGATCTTCTCGACGCCGATCGTCCGCTCGACCCGCAGCCGGTTCTCGAACCGGGCCATGCCGGCGAGGAGCGTCTCCATCAGCTCCCCGGTCGCGGACCCGTCGATCTGCTCGGTGGCGAACTCGACGCGGATGCCGTGCTTGGCCAGGACGCCCTTGACGGTGTAGTACGGCAGGACGCCCCCGCGGGAGATGCGGTCGACCTTCCAGAACACGACCACGTCGGTCGCCGCCCTGTCGGCGATCACCTGGGCGAGCGCGGACTCGAAGTCCTCCCGGTCCGGGCCGTCGGCCGACTCGGCGATGACGAACTCCCGGGCGAGCCGGTAGCCGCGGCGGCGGATGTACTCGGCGTTCCCGCGGCGCTGGTTCTCGATCCCCTCGCCCTCGTTGAGCTGCTTCTTCGTGGAGACCCGGAGGATGGAGACGGCGTTCTGGGGCATGGCGGGGTGAGCGTGCGCCTCCGCCGGGACTCATGGCAAGCAGATTCATGGCTTCTGCACGCGCTCCTCCGGCCGAGTCCGTCGGACACCGGCGTGCTTCTGGACGAAGCCGTCCACCAGTGTCACGGCGAACGCCTGGAGCGTGTCGCGGATCTCCGCCACGTCTTCGTCCGAGAGGGACGGCGAGCCGAGCAGCCGGCGGCAGTCCTCGATGCTCAGCACGGCGGGGAGGGGGGAACCGGGCGCGGTCCGCTCCCGCCTCCGATGTCCGGTTCGTTGCGTCCGTAAGGGCTCTTCTCGAATTCGATCTGGTGGGTCTGGGGCTGCCTGCCCCCGGTCCGGATGGTGACCCGGACGCGCCCGCCGGTCCAGGCATCTGTTCCTCCTGGCCGGTGGTCGCCGGCCGACCGCCGCTTGGCCCGCTCCCGGCGGGCAATACTCTCGTAGACCGATCGCAGTTCCCGCTCCCGGAGCGGCACCGCGTTCCGCGTGTTCCACTCCTTGAGCCCACCCCATCCCGCGGTCTCCCAGAACTCCTCCGGCAGCCGTGCCACGATGCCCCCGACGACGGACGCCGCGGTGGCGTTGCGCTGCCCCTCTGTCACACCGGCCAGCCGCTCGCGCCACCGACGCGACCAGTCGGAAGTGCCGCCAGCGGGTGGAGCGCCTTCGGCCGGGCGGCGGTCTTCCGTCTGGAACACGCCGAGCGCGTCGAGGATGCCGCGGACGGTGTCGAGGTCATACGGCGCGATCACGGACGCGTTGTCCATGAGCAGCCGGCAGAGGAACGGGCGGTCGGGGTCCTTGAACTGGAACGTGCCGGGGACGCGCAGCACCTGCGTGAGGAGGGCGGCATTCTCGTCGCCGCGCAAGGCCCGGACGAGGCGGCGGCTGACGGCCTGTGCCTCGCGGACGGCCCCGTCACCCCGTACTGGCTTCACCCGGAAGATCACGTGGAAGCCGTGTCGGGTTTCGGTCAGCCAGTGGGGCTTGAGCGGAAAGGGCAGCAGGTGGCGCGTGAGGTAGTCCTCCTTTCGGCGGTCGATCTCGGCCGGTGCCAGGCTTCCTCGCTCCGCCGGCGGGACGAGGTCGACGTCCACGCCCAGGTTCCGAAACGTCAGCAGCCCCTCCTTGGTCCGCGTCGTGCCGAACGCCTGGAGCGAGAAGCACACGGCGCAGGCGTCGCCCTGCTTGCGGCGGGCGGTGTCGGGGTCGAACCGCCGGGCGGCCAGTGCCTTCGAGGCGTCCCTCGCGGGAGTGTCGTCGAAGTACTGGACCCAGCAGCCGGGGTGGGCGGCGAGGAACCGGGCCGGCGCGGGCTGCGGCGACTTGCGGAGGGCGGCGAGCAGAGAGGACATCGGACGGGGGGAAGGAAGTCGCGGAGGGACGATCAGGCTTGCGGCTGCATGGGAGCCCGAGTCTTGAGCCGGCGGTGGGCGGCAAAGAGTCGGCTGGGTATCACGACCGTCGGCTCGTCGCGCCAGTACCGGCGCAGGATCGCGTGCAGCTGCTCGCTCGCGGGGAACGAGAACTCGACCTTCTTGGGGGCGACCCGCCGGCAGTTGGTGAGCGGGATGCCTTGGCTGAGGACGAAGGCCGCCAGGTACCAGTCGGTGGTCGTGTGCTGCGGGTCGGTCATGGGAGGACGGGAAAGGACGCCGACACAATGCGGCGCTCCCTCCCGCTTGCCCCTCCCGCGGTTCTTCCCGTTCTCCTCCAGAGATGCCCCGCCCGTAGCCAGTGGCGGGCCAGTGCGGCGACCAGCCCCCCTGAACACGCCCAATATGGACGGGGACGAGGTGGCGATCCGGCTGCGGGAACAAGAAGGCGATGCCCCCGCCGGTACTTGCTGCCGTGGCCGCGCGGAGCGACGAGGAGAACCGGCGGCGCGTCCGCGAGGGAGGGCTGCAAGGCGCACTAGCTGCCCTCAGCCACCAACTGGCGGAGGCTCTTGTGCTTCCCGCCGAGTTCAAGCGGCACAGGGAGGCCGACGTCGAGAGGGTGACGCAAGTGACCTCGGGTCTCGCAACCCCTAATGGTTCATCTTTAGTTTCCCGGCCCGACTTGAATCTCGCCCTGGTTCAGGCGAAGATAACCAACACCATTCCGAAAATCAGGGTGTCGGTTCTCGCCACGGACGTCGTCACAGGGACGCAGTCATGGGTCACCAACGACTCGGCTCGATCCCGACTTCTCGTCGCTGGGCAGATGTTGTCGAGGAGGTCGCGGGAGCGGGCACCGCTCAGAGCGGGGGGGCGGCCACGGCCGCCCACGCCATCCCCGACATTGCTGATCGAACGCTCCAAGCCGCGGAGGCGGGACTCGAGCGAGCCATCAACGACCCGGGGCTCCGCTTCACGTTTTACCTCCTGACACAAATCGTCCTCGCCGCGCGCGAGCAGGACTGGCGGGACCGCCTGCGACAGCTGGGCATCCAGCTCACCGAAGCTTCGTCGGTCTTCGAGTTCACCGCCGAAGTGCAGCGAGTCATCGACGACCACCTCCTGACGCACGGCGGCTCGACCGACACGAGCGAGATGGCCCAGCAGGCCGCCGGGGAGGCGATCGCGGAACTCACCGGGCCGAACTCGGTCACCCTGTTCGGGGCCGGGGAGGAAGAGCTCAAGGCGGCCGTCCGAGCATTGTCCACGAAGGCCGGGTTCTCCAACCTCGGGCAGCGGTTCTTCGGCTCGTTCATGACCCGGTTCCTGAACTTCTACCTCAGTCGAGTCACGGCCGGCCAAGTCGGCGGCAGGCTCGGCGGGTCGACAGGGCTCACCGAGTTCAACGACGCCCTTCGCACCCACTGCCTGCAAAGTGCCAAGATCGTTCACGACTTCTGCGGCGAGTGGTACTCGAAGACGGAATTCAAACGCGGGATCGACCTCGACAACACCTCCGGGTTCATGGCCGTGGCCCTGCGGAAGCTCCAGGCGGAGCTTCGCCGGCAGAGGGAGGGGTCATGATCCGCCCCCGCCTCTTCCTCTGCAGCGGCGTGACGGTCCCACCGAAGGACCCTCTCCGGTCGGGGCGGGTGGTGGTCGACTTGGCGACCACGGGCACCGACGCGAACGTTCACGTTCGCCTGTTCGACCTCGCCGAGACGTTCCTCCAGCTCCTGTCCCCGCGGCAGGAGGACGCCCTGGAGATCGCTGCCTACGTATACGCCGCGGATTGTGCGACGAAGCGTGGCGGGCAGTGGGACAACTCCGAGACGACGGAGCCGTGGCGGCGGGACATGACGTTCATCATCCCGGTCCGGGACCTGGCATTCTGGGACCAGGACGAAGTGAAGCAACTGCTCGCCCATGTGCTGCAGTTCCTCTCGGACGACACGTTCACGTTCGAGTTCCGACAGGACGCCCGTCACACCCCCCGGCAGCAGTACTTCGAGTTCAGCGAATCCCTCAACTGGGAATTCGAGGGCGTGGACCGCGTGCTCATGTTCTCCGGCGGGCTGGACTCCCTCGCCGGGGCGATCGACACCGCCGCCGCGGGGGGCAATCTCGTCCTGGTGAGCCACCGCCCCGTCTCCACGCAGAGCAGCCGGCAGACGGACTTGTTCGAGCAACTCCGGAACACGGCCCGGCGGCCGATGATCCACGTCCCCGTGTGGATCAACAAGGACGAGAGACTCGGCCGGGAGCCCTCCCAGCGGACGCGGTCGTTCCTCTACGCGACCCTGGGCATGGTCGTCGCGGCCTCGGTAAAGGCCGAGGGGGTCCGGTTCTTCGAGAACGGAGTCGTCAGCCTCAACCTGCCGGTCGCGGACGAGGTGATCGGGGCACGGGCCTCCCGGACCACGCACCCGCACGCCCTGACGATGATCGGCCGCCTGTTCGCTCGGGTCCTGGGGCGGGAGGCCTTCCCGGTCGACAACCCCTACCTCCCCAAGACCAAGAAGGAGGTGATCGAAACGATTGTGTCGAACGGCGGCGGCGGGCTGATTGCCTACACGTGCTCCTGTGCCCACCAGGGCATCTTCCAGTCCGGCACCCAGTGGCACTGCGGCGTCTGCAGCCAGTGCATCGACCGCCGGATCGCCATGCTCGCGGCGGGGGCGGAGGTACACGACCCCGACACCGACTACGTGATCGACGTGTTCACCGGCCCGCGGAAGGAGGGGTATGAGCGGAACATGGCCGTGCAGTACGTCCGCCACGCGACGGAACTCGGCCGGATGAGCGAGCCGCAGTTCGTCCAGAAGTTCAACACGCACATCACGCGGGCGGTGCGGGACTTCCCCCGCCAGGCCGAGGCGGCCCGGGAACTCATCCGGACCCACAAGCGACACGGCGAGGCGGTGCAGGGGGTGATCGAACGCCAACTCGCCCGCCAGGCCGGAGGGCTCCTAAACGGCAGGCTCGCCCAGAGCTCGATGTTGGCCCTCATCGGCTCCCGCGAGCACCTCGTCCCGAGTTGGACGCAGTACGCCGAGCGGGTCACCGTCCTCCTCCGGGCGGGCCTGCCCATTGCGTGCAGGAGCCACAAGCCCAAGGACGAGCCCCACCTGCAGGAGGTATGCGACGGCATCCTCAAGGCCCAGCACGACGACCTCGTCCGCGAGTTCCCGTTCATGCGGTGGGGGTCCGGGCTGACTAAGCCCGACTGGTCGGTGGAGGAGCGGACGCTCTGGATCGAGTTGAAGTACGTCCGGAAGAAAACCGACCTGCGACCGATCAGCGAGGACATCGCCGCCGACATCACCAAGTACGGCGACAACGGTCGCCACTGCCTCTTCGTGGTCTACGACCCCGGCCATTTGATCACGGACGAGAAGGCGTTCTCCGAGCCGATCGGGAGGCGAGAGGGGATGCTCGCCCGCCTGATCCGCTGAATGTCGCGTACACCCCGGACCCGCGAACGACCCACCCCGCCGAGTCCCACGTCGTACCGCGGCGACGGGAGAGCACCCCGGGACCCGAACCCATGACGTCGGTTTCGGGGTGATCGCCCGACGAATCTATCCGTTGCACCGCCCACCTGCCGGAGCAGTATCTGATGGCCCCGCTACCCGCCGCCGACCCACTGGACCAATCGCGGCCCCAGACCCTCCCGCAGCGTTCCCGGCTAACGCCGATGCCGAAGGCCGGGACGAAGTTCGAATGCCGACGAACTGACCTGCTCGCCGCTTGCCAGCTCGCCAACCTCGTCGTTCTGGCGAGCCAGCACCAACCCGTCCTCCGGAATATCAAGCTCGATGCGGACGAGACCCGTTGCAGGATCGAGGCCACGAACCAGGAGTACGGCATCCGCCTTGACGTGACCGGGGTCACCGTCTCGACCGGCGGACGACTCCTCATTCCCGCTGACCGCCTGACCGCAATCCTCCGGGAAACCTCCGACGAAACCGTGACTATCGAAGCCACCGACCGCACCACGCTGGTCCGGACGGGCCAGTCGGAGTTCGAACTGAACACCGAGGATCCGGCCACCTACCCGGAGGTGCCAACCCCCCGCCCGAAGCAGCACCACGCGATCATCGCCGGGCAGCTCCGCAACGCCGTCCACCGGACCCGCTTCGCCGCGGCCAAGGAGAGCGATCGGTATCCCCTCACCGGCACCTTGTGGGAGCTGGACGAGAGCGAGATCCGTCTCGTCGCCACCGACGGAAAGCGCCTCGCGTTTGCCAGGTGCGATGCGAAAGCCCACGGCGGGAACGAACCACCGGGTCCACCTCACATCGTCCCCGCCAAGGCGATGCAGCTTTTGGAGCGGTTGCTCACCGACCCCGAGGAGGTGGTAAAGGTCACCCTCAACGAGAACGAGGCCTTCTTTCGGGTCGGGACTGCAGTCCTCCACACCAGGCTCATCGAGGGCCGGTATCCCTCGTACCGGGACATTTTCCCCAAGACGAAGGCGGTCGAGATCCCGCTCCCGGTCGGTCCCTTCCACTCAGTCATCCGCCAAGCCGCCATTCTCGCCGACAGCGACTCCCTGGGGGTCGAGTTCAGCTTCACGACCCGCACCCTGACCTTGCACACCCGCTCCCCGGACGCCGGCCGCTCGAAGGTGGAACTGACGGTCGAGTTCTCCGGCGAACCGATCACTGTCGCCCTCGAACCGAGGTTCGTGGCCGACGTCTTGCGGACACTATCTGACGACCAGACTCTCACCCTGGAACTGACCGATTCGAAGAAGGCCGTCGTGTTCCGGCTCGGTACGGCATACGCCTACCTGATCATGCCATTGTGCTAAAGCCCAAATACCCCATCACGGATCAGTTCTCCATTAAACCTCGGGTGGCGAATCCCAACGGTCCCACCAGGTGGAGGCCCCGGTCTACGTCCGTCCCCTTCTCGCTCCGCCAGGCGCGCTTCCCGTCCACCGCCACGTGGACCAGCCCAGCCGCCTCGCACGCCGACGCCATCCACCGCTCGAACCGGTCGGCGAAGGCGTCCGGGTCGAGCCGGGGGTTGGGATGCCGTGGTCCAGGTCAAGGACTCGTGGTGAACAGCGCGCCGACGAGGAGAACCGAGAACCGGTGACCGCCGCTCGCCTCATCCTGCTCGACCGCTCACCCCTTGGCCGCCGGCGGCTCCGCCGGCCGTAGGCCGTGATCGCGCGCCAGCTCCCGCAGCCGCGCAGAGCGGCGGAGCTTCGTACGGGCATTCTTCGCGGACAGGTGCACTGCTTGGGCCGTGACGCCCGTCACGGTTTGTAGACCGGCTCGCGTGTTCACCGGCTCCCGGTCGATCCCGTACAGCAGTTCGATCGACCGCCGTTGGGATGCGGACAGGCCGGCCAGAGCCGCCCGCACCGCCGCCCGCAGTTCCGCCTCGTCCTCTCGCCGCTGGAGTCGACCCGCGTCGGCGGTCGGGTCGGGGCGGGCGACCGCGACTTCCCCGGTCGCGTCCCGGTCGTCGCCGTCCCGCCCCGCGATCCGGATCTGGCTGAACGGCCGGGGGTAGATCGCCCGCCGGCGCCGCGCGCCTCGGCGGATTTCCGAGAAGACCTTTCGGACCCGCCACGCCACCCAGGTCGTCGGCCGCCCGCGGGCCGGGTCGTACCCGCCCAGGTGGAGGAACACGTCGATCCGGACCTCGTTCGCGAACTCGGACGGGCTCATCCCTACCCGGGAGGCGAGCTTCGTGGCGAGCTTGAGGATCCACCCCTCGACCCGCGCGAGGAAGGCCTCGGCCGCGGATGTCGCCGGGGCGTCGAACTGGGAACCAGCCGGCACCGCTCGTAGCCCGCCGCCTACGGGAGGATGCCGGTGGTCTGCAGTTGCCGTCCTGATTTGCGGTCGGGCGGATGGCATGGGCGGGCTCGCTCTGGCTAACGGCCAATCGGCAAGCTGATCATAATACCCTAACCGTAGCACGGATCACAAGCACCGGGTTACCCGTCCTCGAGACGGTTCCGGTGTGGTGAGTTCGTCCTCCCTGCTCCTGAGTCTGAGTCGCCCGCCCGCCGAAGTCACTGACGCAAGCCGTAGGTGTGACCGTGGAGGTAGTCACCTCTGCCTGGGAAGGCTGGAGATGTCCGAGATGATTCACGCCGTGCCTCGCGGCCGGTGGAAGGGCGTGGCCCGGCGCTAATTGGAGTTTCACTAAATACGATATGTCACAATATTGATAATAATATCATTTTGGTCTGATAGACGGTTTGTTCCGGTTGATTTTTGCCTCGACCATGCGCACGCCACTGGGGATTCGGGGCGTTCAACACGCTCCACACCACTCTCTGGTTCCCAGCATGTCAACCCCCAGGCCTTGCGTCGCACGTTGCCGTTCACGCTCCGGTGGCGACGACTGACGGCGGTGCCGTCCAAATCCTCGCCGCAAGTACCGCTTCAACCAGCCACCACAGTGCGACCCGCCGTGCCGCCGGTAGACGGCGACTATGGTCAAGACCGTGCGGCGAGCCGGCTCTCGCCCGCGCCATCCACCCCGCGGCTCAACTGCCGCCGACGCACGGCGTGTCGGAGCGCCCGCTCGGCCGCGTCGTGCGGCTGCTCCGCCCCCGCAGCGGCTACACCGCTAGAGTTCCGCCACCGCCCGTAGTCGGTACCCGTCTGCCTTGTTGCTCGTGACGATGAGTCGGTCGATACCCGGCACGTACTTCCGCTTGATGCGGCTCTTGAGCTTCTGGCAGAACGTCGCCTCCTCGGTCTCGGCGCTGCCCCGGGCGCGCTTCAGCACCTCGCGCTTGAGGTCGGCGTAGGGCACGTACCGGTCGAGCTGGCCGGCCAGGCACTCCAGGAACAAGGCCTCCCGGCTGCCGACCGGGACCTCGCCGGCGATCATGCCGCCCACGCGCAGCGCTCCCGTCTCGCTGTCGTACCCGACGGCCCCCCGTACAGCAAGCAGGTCCGCCAGGTCGCGGGCGGCGAGTGATCCGTCCTCCGTGAGCAGTTCGACGAGCGGGAACCATCGTCCCGGCTTGTCTTCGGGGTCGGCCGCCTGCCCGTGCAGGACGAGCAACCGGACATATCGGCCGAGATGCCGGCCGGCATCCGCCGGCGGCACCCCGCCGAGGAGGCAGAAGCATTCGACCGATCCATCCGCCACGGTCCCGGTCCCGAGCTGCCAGAAGCCGTCACCGATCATGCGCACGCCACCGGTCAGCCGCAGGTGTGTCGCCAGGGCGCGGATGACGGACGCGCGGTCCACCGCCCACGCGAGCAAGTGCTCGGGCTCGACCGTACTGCGGCAGGACGCGCAGAGCCACCGCTCACCCAGGCGGTAGGGCACGCCGTCTGCGCAGTGCGGGCAACCGGGACTCGGGTGCATGCCGGGCTCCCGCGCGATGAAGCCGGCGTCCTGCCACGCGCGGACCGCCCCGCCGTGGAGCCCCTCGACGTCCTCCGCGGCGACGTACCCCGGAGAATCGGGATCAAGAAGGCCGAGGAGGAACTCGGTGCTCCTACGCATGGGTCAGACCCCACCGCTTCAGGCAGGCGCGGAAGCGGCCGGCGAGCGGGGTCTGGTTGAGGCTGCAGCGGTCGGGCCACAGCCGGATCGCGTAGTTCTTCCCGCGGCCGGCGACCCGCAAACGCACCTGCAACTCGGCGTGGCAGACGGTCAGGTCGGTGAGCGCGTCGGCCGTGACGTGCGTCCGCAGCAACCGCTCGATGGCGTCGGGTTCATCGGTCGCGAGCGTTTCGAGCTTCAGGAGCCGACGGGCGGACCGCTGGGGGTAGCGCAGGTGGAGCGACTTCACCCGGACCATTTCCATGTCGTCGGCGTCGGGCAGCGGGTGGAACGGCAGCTTCAGCCGCTCCAAATCGAAGGCCGGGCCACGCTCCGTCACGGGGGAACGCAACACGCTCTCCCCGAAGCACCGCAGCAGCTCGGCGACGCGGTCGGCCGATCGCAGGTGGGATTTGCAGAGGACCGACCCGTCCTCCGGGTAATAGGCGAACAGGATTGGGACGGCCGGGCGGAGGCGTTGTAGGACCTGCCGCCCGTCCTCGGCGAAGTGCAGCCGGTCGGCGACCTGACCAACGAAGCAGCAGGCGGTCGCCATGTGATGAGCCGTCACGGTGCAGAACCGACCGCTGCCCTCTTGAGCGCGGAAGAAGTCGCGAAGTGAGAGGGCGAGCGCGACGGCCCGACCGTCGAGGTCATCGAGCCGCAGCCCCGCAGGGCCGTTCGCGGTCCGCCACATGCCGGTTTCGGCGACCTGGTGGTGAAAGAACACGTCACGGAAGAGGTCGGGCTGGTGGAGCAGGAACCAGAGGGCGACCGGCGCACCGCGGGGCACGGTGTCCGGCGGCAGGCCGCCCGGCGGGGCGGCCTCCAGCAGGTGGGCGTTCCCGTCGCG
>DASPHQ010001025.1:0-4447 GCA_035629595.1 Urbifossiella sp.
CCAGTCCGAGCGCCAGCGCGGCGACGAGCTGGTCGGTGACCGACGGCATCCCCACGACGGCCGGCGGGGCGTGGGCGAGCAGCTGCATCCGCTCGAAGCGCACGTCGGGGTCGTCGGGGAACTCGGCGGCGAGCGTGCCGAGGAGCGTCGCGGCGCGGCGGAAGGACGCGGCCGCCTTCTCCTGCCGGCCGAGCCACTGGTGCAGCTCGGCCACGCGGCGGTGGGCCTTCGCGGCTTCGAGCTGCAGCGCCGGCTGCGTCGCGTTCCGCTCCGCGAACTTGTCGTAGAAGCCGAGCACCGCTTCCAACACCGACGCGCGGTCGGCCGCGTCACCGGCGACGGGGCCGTCCTTCGTGCCCTCCTTCGGGCCGAACGCCTTCGGCGGGCCGAACCCGAGCGCGAAGCCGAATCCGGTTCGGTGCTCGCCGCCCGCCGCGGCCTCGAACACGCGCTCGAACTCCTCGAGCGTCAGCCGCAGGTTCGCCTCCAGCTTCGCGGACGCCTCCTGGGCCTCGCGCTGCCGCGCCTCGGCGTCGCCGCGTGCGGCCGTCTCGTCGGCCAGCGCCTTCGTCGTGCGCGCGTACGCGACCCAGCCCACGGCCGCCGCGAGTACCAGCGCCGCGACCGTCGTGAACGACAAGCCGGCGACGGCCGGGTTCCGCCGGCACCACCGGGCGGCGCGGCCGGCGAGCGTTTCGCGGCGGGCGCGGATGGGGCGGTCGTCGAGGAAGGCGCGGAGGTCGGCGGCCATCTCGCCGGCGGTGGCATAGCGGCGGGCCGGCTCGCGTGCGAGTGCCTTCAGCACGATCGTTTCCAGGTCGCGCGGCACGGCCGGGTTTACGCGCCGCGGCGGGACAGGAACGCCGTCGGCCAGCTGCTTCATCAGTTCGGCCGGGGTGTCGCCGCACACCGGCGGCTTCAGCGTCAGCAGCTCGTACAGCGTGGCGCCGAGGCCGTACACATCGCCGCGGGCGTCGGGCGCCCGGTACAGACCCTCGGGGGCCATGTACTGAAGTGTGCCGAGGACGTGCCCGGTCGCGGTGAGGCCGCCGGCGTCGTCGAGCTTGGCGAGGCCGAAGTCGGCCACCCACACCTCCCCGCGGTCGTCCAGCAGCAGGTTCGCCGGCTTCACGTCGCGGTGGACCACGCCCGACTCGTGCGCGTACTGGAGCGCGTCGGCCACCTCCATGCCGACGGCGGCGACGAACCGCCAGTCGTCGCGCCGGGGGCCGTCGAACACCAGCTCGAACGGCGGCGCGTCGGCCTCGACGGTGTGAGGCCAGGTGTCGTCGGCGCGACCGGGGCGCGGCGTGTCGGCGTGGGCGGCGGCGTGCCACGCGGACACGACGGCGTTCAGCCCGCGGCCAGGAATCAGCTGCATGACGTAGTACGGCAGCCCGTCGTGCTCGCCGGCGCCGAACACCGGCACGATGTGCGTGTGGTGCAGCCGGGCCGCCGCCTTCGCCTCGCGGACGAAGCGCTCGCGGCGGTCGGCGTCGAGCGTGGAGTGCGTCGCCAGCACCTTCAGCGCGACGCGGCGGCCGAGCGTTTCCTGGACCGCCTCGAAGACCACACCCATGCCGCCGCGGCCGAGCTCGCGGACGATGCGGTAGTCGCCGAAGCGGTCCGGCAGCGACTTCGACGCGGGGGCGGACTGGCGGTGGCGCTTGAGGAGTTCCATCTGCGCCACAGCGGGTAGCAGGTCGCGCAGCTCGGTCGCGTGGTCGGGGTGCGCGGCGGCGTAGTCGGCGACGCTGGGCCGCTCGCCGCGGCGCAGCCGGGCGGCGAAGTCCTCGGCGAGCAGGTCGAGCGGGTCGCGGTCACTCATCGGAAGCCTTAATGACCAATGACCCACCAATGACCAAGGAGGACAACGTGGGGTTTCCTTGGTCATTGGTGGGTCATTGGTCCTTGGTCATTCGGGGGAACCAAACCCGGGAACCTCTTCCAGAATCTGCTTCAATCGCGCTAAAGCCCTGACGTAGCGCTTGCTCGCGGCCGGCGGCAGTATGCCGAGCAGTTCGGCGGTTTCCGTGTTGCTCAGCTCCTCGAAGTGCCGCAGGGCCAGCACCTCGCGGTCGAGCGGGTCCATCCGGGTGAGCGCCGCCTCCAGCTGCACGAAGCGCTCGTTGCGGTTCGCGGCCTGGCTCGGTGACGACCCGCGGGCGAGCAGACACGCAGCCATGCACGCCGAGTCGGCGCCGGCGTGCAACCCCACCTCGCGGCCGGCGTCGCGCTTGCCGGCCAGGTGCTCGCGGTGGACGTCCGCGAGCCGCTGCCCGACCACCAGCCGCAGCCACCCGAAGAACGGCTGATCCGGCTTCGCGAAGTAGTGCTCGACCCGCTTCAGGGCGTCGATGTACGCCTCCTGGAGCACGTCCGACGCGGACACCCGGCCGGCCAGGCGGGCGTCGAGGCGGAACGACACCATCCGCCGCAGCATGTCGCGGTGCCGGTCGAACAGCACGCCGAGGGCGGTCTGGTCGCCGCCGCGGAGCCGCTCCACGAGCGCTGCGATCTCCGGGTCGGGGTCGGTGGCCATCGACGGCGCCCTGGGGGTTCGGTCCCCCCTCATGGTAAACGGCGGCGGGGCGGCGGCGAAGACCGCGAATGATGAGTGTCGCGGCCGGGCGCGAATTCCGTTTCCTCCGGTAGTGCCGCGGGCGACAATGGGGCAGGTCGAACTCTCCGGGAGGGCGAGCTATGACGCGGGTGACGACGGTAGCGGTCGCGCTGCTGACCGCGGGCGTGTCGTGGGGGCAGCCGCCCGGTGTGCCGGGCGGGCAACCCGGCGGACCGCCCCCCGGCTTCGGGCCGGGCGGCCCGGGGCCGGTCGTGAAGGCCGACCCGCAGGTCGAGGCGTGGGTGAAGACGCTGACCGACAAGATGAACGACCCGCACGACGCCATCCGCGAGAGCGCCCGGGCTGCCCTGGTGGCGGTCGGCAGCCCCGCCCTTCCCGCCCTGCGACAAATGGTCGGCGGCAACGATGCCAAGGCGTTCACCGCCCGCCGGCTCGTCCAGCAGATCGAGCGCGCCGGCTTCCCCGGTCCGGGCGGGGGCGGGTTTACGGGTGGCGGATTCGGCGTGCCGGGTGGCTTCGGCGGGCCGAGTCCGTTCCCTGGTCAACCCGGACAGCCGCCGATGGGGCCGCCGGCCGGGCGCCCGGGTACGGAGAGGGTGCCCGACAACCAACCCCCGCTCCGGGGCGCCCTCGACGAGCTCAAGCTCGACGACAAGCAGCGCGTCCAGGTCGAGAAGGCGGTCGAGGGGTATTCGACGAAGTTGCGTGGGCTGCTGGAAGGCGTCCGCGGCGGGAAGCTCGACCGGAACGAGCTGCGTGAAGCGGTGACGAAGCTGGCCGACGAGGCGACCGCGGAACTGAACCGCGCCCTCACGGCGGAGCAGCGCGCGATCCTGGAACGGCTGACGCCGCGCGGCCGGTCGCTGTTCCCGACGCCGTTCGCCGAGGCGACGCCGGGCCGGCCCGAGGGTCGCGAACCGAACAACCCCGAGCGGCCGCGGACGCCGCGGCCCAACCCCGACGGCGGGCGGTAAGTGAAGTTGCCGCTTGCGGCTTAGCGTTGGGCTGCGCTAAGCCGCAAGCGGCAATACACTGAACGATCCACCACCAAGTTACTCCTTCGGCAGCGGCTGCCCGTTGACCGTCTTCACGCCCTCCCGCGCCACCGACTCGATCGCGTAGCGGAATCCCGGCCGCAGGTCGCGCGTGGAAATGGCGAGCGCCTTGAGGTCGCCGTCCGTCAGCCGCGGCGTCAGTTTCAGCTGGCTGCCGCGCGTGGTGGCGACGACGAGGATCGTCTTGCCGAAGTCCACCTTCGGGGCGTCCTTGATGCCCCACGCCTCCTGCAGCGCCTTCCACCCGGCCGCGCTCGCCACCACACCGCTCTTGGGCGCCTTGTCCTGAAGCGCCAGGTCGTCCACGCTCCCCTTGAGGCTCACGCCGCCGTCGGCCTTGTCCTGGGCCGGCGCGCCGGCGCCGACGAACAGGACCGCCGCGAGGGTCAGGAGCGTTGCACATCGGATCACGAGCGTTCCTCCGGGAAGGGTGGGCACTCTGATTGTGAGGGCGCCGCCGCGGTGGTCAAGCGGGTCGGCGCGCGAGGTTCGGTGGACGGGCCGGCGGGGGTCTATAAGCTAAGCGGAGTTTGCGCCGACCCGCCCCCGCCCCCGCATTGGATTCCATGCCGAAACGCACCGACCTGAAGAAGATCCTCCTCATCGGCTCCGGCCCCATCGTCATCGGACAGGCTTGCGAGTTCGACTACTCCGGCACCCAGGCCTGCAAGGCGCTGCGCGAGGAGGGCTACGAGATCGTCCTGGTGAACTCCAACCCGGCGACGATCATGACTGACCCCGAGACCGCCGACCGGACGTACATCGAGCCGATCACCTGGCAGGTCGTCGAGAAGATCATCGTCAAGGA
>DASPHQ010001026.1:0-2784 GCA_035629595.1 Urbifossiella sp.
CACCGGCACCGCCCGCGTGCCGCCCATCGGGTACCACACGCCCTCGTTCGTCTGCATGTGAGCGATGCCGCACAACACCGCCGGGCTGGCGTCCGGACTCGACCCGACGTACTGCGTGAAGTGGTCGATCATCTGGGCAACGCGCGAATCCGGCACGAACTTCCGCACCGTGCCGGCTACGCTCTTGCCCATCCGCATGGCTAGCACGTCAGAGAGGATCTTCGGGCTGAACCCGGCCTTCACGTCGATCATGTCGCCGATGCCGCCGATGCTCTTCCAGAAGAAGTGGCGGTTGGAGATGTCGTGCAGGCGGTCCGACAGGCCGAGGAACCTCTTGTACCCGTCCGCCGAGCCGGGGGCGAACTTGTCCAACTCCGCCGTCATCTTCGCCGTGTCTTCGCACAAATCCAGCACGCTGCCGTCGGTGAAGAAGCACCGCCACTGCGGGTCGAGCCGCACCAGGTCGAGGTAGTCTTCGATGTTCCTCCCGGCCTCTACGAATATCTGCCGCAGCACCGCCGGGATGGTGAGGATGGTCGGCCCCATGTCGAACCGGAAGCCGGCTTCCTGCAGGACGGCCGCCTTGCCGCCGAGCCACGGGCTCCGCTCGAACAGCGTGACGGCGTAGCCGCGGGCCGCGAGCACGCACGCGCTCGCCAGGCCCCCGAGCCCGCCGCCGATGACGCCAACCCGCTCCGCACGTTCGCCCACGTTCCGCTCCTTCCCGCCGGCATTCCCAAATCGCCGAGATTCTACCGGGCACACGCCGTCGCCGGAAGCTCTCTCGCACCGGGCCGGCCGAGCCACGCCACGTCGCGGCCGAAATCCTCCAACAGCAACCGACTGGTAATGCGCGCCGACTCGTAAATCACCGGCAGCCCACTCCCGGGGTGCGTGCCGCCGCCGACCAGGTACACGCCGTCCACGTCCTCGAACCGGTTCCGCGGCCGGAGGTGAAGCATCTGGCGGAACGTGTGCGCCAGGTTGAACGTCGCCCCGCGGTGGACCGCGTACTTCGCCTCCCAGTCGTCCGGCGTCACCACCCGCTCGAAGCGGATGCGCCGCTCCACGTCCGTCAGCCCTACCCGGCCGAGCTGGCGCAGCAGCCGCGCGCGGAAAGCCGGCGCCTCGCGCTTCCAGTCCACGTTCGGGTGCCGGTGCGTTACCGGGGCCAGCACGTACAGCGTACTCCGCCCCGGCGGCGCCAGCGTCGGGTCGGTGACGCACGCGTTCTGCACGTAGAACGACGTGTCGTCCGTCAGCACGTGCCGCTCCGTGATGTCGGCCAGGTTCGCCATGTAGTCGTGCGACGTGTAGATGGTGTGGTGCGGCAGCTCGTCCGTCCGGCCGTCCAGGCCGAGGTACAGCATGAACGTCGAGCACGAAAACGTTTTCTTTTCCAGCTTCCGGTCGGTCCACCGGCGGCGGAGGCGGTCGGGGACCAGCTTGGTCATAGCGTCGGCGAAGTCGGCGTTTACCACCACCGCGTCGGCCCGCAGCTCGCCCGCCGCGGTGCGGACGCCGACGGCGCGGCGGCCGTCGAACAGCATCTCCTCGACCGGCTCGCCGAGTCGGAACGTCACCCCCATGTCGGCGGCGACGCGGGCCATCGCCTCGCTCACCGCCGAGCACCCGCCGGTGGGGTGCCAGACGCCGTACTCGTACTCCAGGAACGACAGGATCGAGAACAGGCTCGGGCAGTTGAACGGCGACATGCCGAGGTACTTGGACTGGAACGTGAACGCCAGCCGCACCCGCGGGTCGGCGAAATAGCGGCCCAGCTCGCGCTCCACCGAGTTCCACGGCCGCAGCAGCGGGGCCGCCTTCAAGATGTCCCAGCTGAGCAAGTCCTTCCACCCGAGGAAGGGGCGCTCCAGGATCGTGCGGAAGCCGTCGAGCTTGGTGCGGTTCTCGGCGAGGTAGCGGTCGAGGTGCGGGGCGTCGGCGGGTGCGAGCTTGGCAATCTCGGCCTTCATCCGCGCCACGTCGGACGTGCAGTCGAGCTTGCCCCCGGCGCCGAAAACGAGGCGGTATTGCGGGTCGAGGCGCGTCATCGGCACCTCGCGGTGGAGGTCGCGGCCGACGAGCTTGAAGATGCGCTCCAGCACCCGCGGGTAGAGGAAGAACGTCGGCCCGAGGTCGAAGCGGAAGCCGTCGGCCTCGATGGCGCTGCACCGGCCGCCGACGCGGGGAAGCCGCTCCACGACCGTGACATCGAGTCCGGCGTGGGCGAGGAGGATCGACGCCGCGAGTCCGCCGGGGCCGGCGCCGACCACGATCACCGTGTTCGGCCGGCGGGCGCCGGCGCGGGGCTGGGCGGGAGCGTCGGCGGGGGCCAGCGAAGCCATGCGGCGTCCGGGGACGGTGGCGGGCGGGACGGACACACGATAGTAGGGCGGCACGGGTGGGGAAAGCCAACCGATTCCGCCGCTCGCGGCGTTGCAGGGTGAATCCTGCAACGCCGCAAGCGGCGGAGTCAGATACATTTCCCCCACCCGCCCCGGAGCCCCCCGTGTCCGCCGCACCCCTCACGCCCGCCCAGCTCCGCGCCGCGGCCGACGCCCTGCCCCGCGTCAGCCTCGCCCACCTGCCGACGCCGCTAGAGGAAGCCCCGCGCTTCAGCGCCGCGGTCGGCGGCGGCGTCCGCGTGTTCGTGAAGCGCGACGACTGCACCGGTCTCCTCCTCGGCGGGAACAAGGCCCGTCACAACGAGTTCCGGTCGGTCGCAAAAAGGAACCGGATGATGTCGATGAAACTCGGCCCGTCCGTCTCGTCGTCTTCAGG
>DASPHQ010001027.1:0-2823 GCA_035629595.1 Urbifossiella sp.
CCGCGCCTGGCTCGTCTGCCGGTTCCTCACCCTCGTCGGCCGGAAGAACGTCCCCGTCGCCGCCGGCGACGACCCGCAGCCGAAGTCGGAACTCGACTGGCAGATCCAGTACCGCCGCCACCCCGCCGCGATCTTCAACCGCACCCTCAAGCCGACGAAGGAGTCGGCCGTCGAATTGCTCGCCCGGTTGGCGCGGGAGAAGGACGGCGAGCTGGTCGTCGTGTGCCTCGGGCCGCTCACCAACGTGGCCCGGTTCGTGCGCGAGCAGCCGGACGCGGCGCGGAAGGTCCGGCGGTTCGTCGTCATGGGCGGGTCCGTCGCCGTCGGGTACGACGGCGCCGCGAAGGCCGAGCCCGAGTGGAACCTGAAGACCGACGTCCCCGCGGCGAAGGCCGTGTTCGCGTCCGGGCTGCCGCTGACGGTCGTGCCGCTCGACGCCACCGCCACCCTGCGGCTGGGGAAGCCGCACCGCGACGCCGTGTTCGGCGCCCACTCGATTCTCACGTTCCAGGTGCAGAACCTCTACGAACTCTGGGGGAAGGAGACGCCCGTGCTGTTTGACCCGGCCACCGTGTGGGCCGCGTTCGACAACCGGCCGTTCGCGTGGAAGGACCTGCGGCTCGAAGTCGATGACACCGGCATGTCAGTGGCGAAGGAGGGGAAGGCGACGGCCCGCGTGGCCGTGGGCGTGAAGGGGGATCAGCTCGTGCGCGCCGTCGCGGACCGGCTGCGCGGGCACGGCCCGGCGGCGCTCCCGCCGGCGCCGGGGAACCCGTCGCGGTTCGTGCCGGCGGGGGCGTTCCCGACGCGCGTCCACGCCTTCGAGGACTACGACACCGACATCGAGAAGCGCTGGTGGATGTGCGGCCGGGCCGAGACGACGGACGTACCACCGGGCGGCGGTCGGGCGCAGCGGGCCGTCATCACCCAGGACTTCGATGACCGGCAGGGGCAGCTGGCGACGGCGTACCGGGCGGTGATCTTCAACCCGGTGCCCGGCCCGCCGGTGGGGCCGAACACGCGGCTCCGCTTCCGCTACAAGCTGACCGGGAGCGACAGCCTGCGCGTGCAGCTGTTCAGCCTCACGAACAATTATCACCGCTACCTGTCGGTGGCCGGGGTGGAACAGGGGAAGTGGCTCGACGGCTGCGTGGACATGACCGCGATGCGCCGCCCCGACGGCAGCGGCGGCCCGCTGGCGAAGGACGAGCGGATCGACGACATCCAGTTCTACGCGGACCCGCGGGCCGAGTTGCTCATCGACGACATCGTGCTCTACGAGGCGGCGGCGGAGGGGGAGAAGCGGCCGTTCCCGCGGCGGGTGCTGTTCACCGGGCTGTTCGACACCGGGCAGCCGGGGACGCACTGGCCGGGGACGTTCGAGCTCGTGAAGCACGAGCCGCCGCGGGCGTGGCGGGCGGCGCGGTCGGTGTCGGGGCCGGACGGCCGGCCGCGGCTGGTGGTCGGGCTGCGCGGCCCGCGCCGGCTCGACGCGGCGACCGAGCTGACGTTCCGATACCGGTTCACCGGCCGCGGCGAGGTCGGCGTGACGCTGACCGACGCCGGGGCGGCGGGGGCGGCGACGCGGTTCGAGCCGCGGGCGGGTGAGTGGGCCGAGGCGACGCTGCGGTTCGCGCCCGCGGCCGGGGCGAAGGCCGACGCGCTGGCGTTCGCGCTGCCGGAGGGGTCGGAGTTGGTGATCGACGACGTGCTGCTCTACACGCCCGGCGGGTAAGAGAGGCCGGACAGTCGTAGGTATGCTCGGTCGAAATCCCCGGCTCGGGTTTTAGCCCGGAGGGCGTCGGCGTGTAGCCCGGGGTGGAACCCCGGGCGGGCGACGGCGGAGTCCGTGGGTGTGACGCCCCGGTGTCACCGCTCAGGCCGCCCGGGGTTGCACCCCGGGCTACACGCCGACGCCCTCCGGGCTAAAACCCCGAGCCACCGTCCAGGATTTCGACCGAGCACTGCTACTACTTTCAAGACGTGCGGCGTCAGCAGCGGGCCGACTTCCGCTTCTTCCCGATCGTGCCCCGGTCCTTGACCGCCTGAATGTAGTCCGGGGCGAACGGCACCTTGCACGCGGTCTTGCCCATGTCCACCTCCACCTCGCCGACCGCCTTCCCCGTCTTGATCGCCAGCGCGGTGAGGGCCTTCACGTAGCTGCCGGCCGCGATCACGAAGGCGTTCATCGCGTACCGCACCCGGTTCGGCTGCGCGTGGATCGACTCCCCCACCCGCACCAATAAACCCTTCAACTCGTCGAGGTCGAGGTCGGCGTCGTCGGTGATTGACACCACGCTCGCGAGCGCCATCCAGCCGGCCGAGGCCGCGTTCTCGTCCGCGGCGTCGATCCACTCGAGCGCGAGCTCCCGCCCGTGCTCGGTCTCTGCCGCGACCCGGGCGACGACGTACTCGCAGGTCGCCCCGCAGTCGGCCGTCGCCAGCCAGTGGCGGAGGTCCGTCTCGGTCATCTTCGTCTCGTCGGCGATCAGCCCGGCCAGGTAGCGGGCGTCGTAGATTCCGGTGTCGTAGAGGTCGAGCGCCAGCCGGTAGTCCTTCTTCACCCGCTTCTCGATGTTCTTCAGGTCCGCGATCTTCACGCCGAACATCGGGTCGGGGACGCCGTGGTTGCGGAGCACCTTGCGGTACCCCTCGCTGCCGAGCGCGCGGAGCTCCTCGACCACTTCCTTCGCCGTCGCCGTCGGTTTCGCCTTCATGACCGCTCCTCGCCGGGAAGACCGTCCCGGGGCGTTGCCCCGGGCTATGCTGTCCCAGCCCTTCGGGCTGAAGAGGGCTTCCCGGTTTTCAGGCCAACGGCCTGGG
>DASPHQ010001028.1:0-4653 GCA_035629595.1 Urbifossiella sp.
AGCGGCGGCACCAGAAGGTCGTGGAGCTGGCCCCTGCCCCGAACCTGCCCGAGACGGTGCGGAAGGAGATTCTCGACGCGGCGCTGGCGGTCGGCGGCGCGGTCGGGCTCGACAACGCGGGCACGGTCGAGTTCCTGTACGACACCGACGCCGGGAAGGTGTACTTCATCGAGGTCAACCCGCGCATCCAGGTCGAGCACACGGTCACCGAGCAGGTGACCGGGTTCGACATCGTGCGGAGCCAAATCCTGATCGCCGGCGGGCTGCCGCTGAATCACCCCGAGGTGGGGCTGGTGCAGGAGCAGATCGCCACGCAGGGCTTCGCCATCCAGTGCCGGGTGACGACCGAGGACCCGGCGAACGGGTTCGTGCCCGACTACGGCCGGCTGACGGCGTACCGGTCCAGCGGCGGCCCGGGGGTTCGGCTCGACGGCGGCACCGCGTTCGGCGGCGCGATCATCACGCCGTACTACGACTCGCTGCTGGTGAAGGTGACCGCGAGCGGCCGCCGCTTCGCGGACGCCGCGACGCGGATGGAGCGCTGCCTGCAAGAGTTCCGCATCCGCGGCGTGAAGACGAACATCCCCTTCCTGCTGAACCTGATCGAGCACCCCGAGTTCCTGGCCGGGAACGTGACGACGCGGTTCCTCGACGAGACGCCGGACCTGTTCCGGCTGTCGGGCCGCCGCGACCGGGCGTCGAAGCTACTCGGGTACGTCGCCGACGTGATCGTGAACGGGCACCCGGAGGCCGGTCGGAGTGAAGGGGTGAAGGGGAGAAGGGGTGAAGGGGTGACGCCCGCGAAGCCGCTTGCGGCTTTGCAGCAGCCCCCTCAAGGCACGCGTGATTACTTCAAGGCCCACGGCGCCAAGAAGCTCGCGCAGTGGGTGAAGGACCAGAAGCGCCTCCTGATCACCGACACGACCATGCGCGACGCCCACCAGTCGCTGCTGGCGACGCGGATGCGCACCGCCGACATGCTCGCCGTCGCCCCGCGCTACGCCGCGGCCCACGCCAACTTCTTCTCCCTGGAGATGTGGGGCGGCGCCACCTTCGACACGTCCATGCGCTTCCTCAAGGAGTCGCCGTGGGACCGCCTCGCCCGACTGCGCGAGGCCGTACCCAACATCCTGTTCCAGATGCTGCTGCGGGCCGCGAACGCCGTCGGTTACTCGAACTACCCCGACAACGTCGTGGACGAGTTCGTCCGCCTCTCGGCCGCGCACGGGATGGACATCTTCCGCGTATTCGACGCCAACAACTGGCTGCCGAACCTGCGCGTCGGCGTCGAGGCCGTCCTGAAGACGGACGCGATCTGCGAGGCAGCCGTGTGCTACACCGGCGACATCCTCGACCCGAGGCGCGACAAGTATTCCCTGAGCTACTACGTGACGCTGGCGAAGGAGTTGGAGAAGCTCGGCACCCACTTCCTCGCCATCAAGGACATGGCGGGCCTGCTGAAGCCGTATGCCGCGAAGCGGCTCGTGAAGGCGCTGCGCGAGGCGGTCGGGCTGCCGATCCACTTCCACACCCACGACTCGGCCGGCGGACAGGTCGCCGCCTACGTCATGGCCGCCGAGGAAGGTGTCGATATCGTCGATTGCGCCTTCGCCCCGCTGGCCGGGAATACGGCGCAGCCGAGCCTCAACGCCCTGCAAGAAGCGCTGCGCTTCACCGAGCGCGACCCCGGCTTCGACTTCGACACGCTGCGCGAGACCGCCCTCTACTGGGAGCGCGTCCGCGGGTACTACGCGGCGTTCGAGACGGGGCAACTGGCGGCGTCGGCCGACGTGTACCAGCACGAGATGCCCGGCGGCCAGTACGCCAACCTGTACCAGCAGGCGCAATCGCTCGGCCTCGGCGGCCGCTGGTCGGAGGTCGGCCCGATGTACGCCGCCGTGAACCAATTGTTCGGCGACATCGTCAAGGTCACGCCCACGTCGAAGGTCGTCGGCGACGCGGCGCTGTTCCTACTGTCGCACAGCCTGACGCCGGCCGACGCCCTCGACCCGAAGAAGGACGTGTCGTTCCCCGAGTCGGTGGTAGAGTTCTTCGAGGGGAAGCTGGGTCAGCCGCCGGGCGGGTTCCCGAAGGAGCTTCAGGCGAAGGTGCTGCGCGGCAAGAAGCCGCTGGCCGACCGCCCCGGGGCGCTGCTGCCGCCGACCGACTTCGGCAAGGCCCGCGCCGAGCTCGAAAAGAAGCTGGGCCGTCCGGCGGGCGAGACGGACGTGATCTCCTACGTCCTGTACCCGAAGGTGTTCCCCGAGTTCGCCGCGGCGCAGGCGAAGTATTCCGACCTGAGCGTGCTGCCGACGCCGGTGTTCTTCCACGGCATGGAGAAGGGCGACGAGGTCAGCATCGAGATCGAATCGGGGAAGACGCTGATCGTCAAGTTCCTGACGGTCGGCGAGCCGCAGCCGGACGGCCGGCGCGTCGTGTACTTCGAGCTGAACGGCCAGCCGCGCGAGGTCGTGGTCGTGGACAAGTCGCTCGACGCGACTGCGATCAAGGGCCGACCGAAGGCCGAGGTCGGCAACGCCAAGCACGTCGCGGCGCCGATGCCGGGGGCGGTGGTGGGTGTAGTCGTGGCTCCGGGCGAGGAGGTCGCCGCGGGGCAGAAGCTGATGACGCTCGAAGCGATGAAGATGGAGACGACGCTGTACGCGACCGCGGCCGGGAAGGTGGCCGAGGTGCTGGTCCGCCCCGGCATCCCCGTCGACGGCGGCGACCTGGTGATCCGGTTCGAGTAGCCCAAGGCGGAAAGCCCGGGGACGGCCGTCCCCGGGCTTCGCCCCGTGAGGTGCCTATGACGATCACCCTGTTCCTTGCCCTGGCGCTGGCCCAGCCGCCGGCCATCACCGCCGCCGCCGGGACCGGCGAGAAGGGCTTCGCCGGCGACGGCGGCCCCGCCACGAAGGCCAAGCTCGACCAGCCGTTCGACGTGGCGTTCGACCGCGCCGGGCATCTCTACTTCTCCGACACGTTCAACTACCGCATCCGCAAGGTGGACGCCAAGACCGGCGTGATTACCACGGTCGCCGGCTGCGGCAAGAAGGGCTTCTTCGGCGACGGCGGCAAGGCCACCGACGCCAGCCTGAACGAGCCCTACGGCGTCGAGCTGGACGCCGACGGCAACCTGTTCATCGTGGACCGCCTCAACTTCGTCATTCGGCGGGTGGATGCGAAGACCGGCGTCATCTCCACCGTCGCGGGCAACGGCAAGGCGGCCTACGGCGGCGACGGCGGCCCGGCGACACAGGCCGGGCTGAAGGAGCCGAACGGACTCTGCCTCGACGGCAAGGGGAAACTCTACATCGCCGACGTGGCCGACCACCGCGTCCGCGTCGTGGACCTGAAGACGGGGATCATCACGACGTTGTGCGGCACCGGCAAGGGTGCCCGCACCGGCGACGGTGGGCCGTTCAAGGACGCGGCGCTGCTCGGCCCGCGGGCGGTCGCGGTCGGGCCGGACGGCAAGCTCTACGTCGTGGAGCGCAACGGGAACTGCGTCCGCCGCATCGACTTCACGACGGGGCTCATCGAGCGCTTCGCCGGCACCGGCCAACGCGGCTACACCGGCGACGGCGGCGCGGCGCTAGCGGCGACGTTCGACGGCCCGAAAGAGATCGACATCGACAAGGACGGCAACGTGTACGTCGTGGACACCGAGAACGAGGCGATTCGTCGCATCGACGCCAAGACGCGAGTGGTGACAACGGTGGCCGGTCGCGGCCGCACGAAGACGCCGGGGCAAGGTGACGGCGGCCCGGCGACGGCCGCGACGCTCGGCCGGCCGCACGGGGTGGCGGTCGGCCCCGACGGGGCGCTGTACATCGGCGATACGAACGCCCACCGCATCCGCGTGGTGCGCTGAAACGAAGGCGAGCCGACCGCCGTGAGGCGGCGGGTGACGCGCTTCAGGCACGTCACCCGCCGCCTCACGGCGGTCGGCTCGCCAACAGGATCCACTACAAGATCGACGCGATCAGGAACCCGCCGCCGAACGCGGCCAGCAATAGCAGCGCCACCCCGACCACGAGCAGCACCGCCTTCTTCGGGCTGATCACCCACGTCCCGTCGCCGCCGTCCAGGCTCTGAACGTCCATCCCGCTCACCGGCTTCGGGCCGCCCTTCCCCGCCGCCGGGGCGGGCTCCGCCTCGACCGGCGGCAGCTGCGACGGCAGGCCGAGGAGCTCGTCCACGTCGCCGGTCTCGAACAGCGAGTCGCCGGGCTTCTTCTGCTTCTTCGGCGGCGCCGGCTTCGGCGTCGGCGAGGCCTGAACCTGTGGCGGTGGCGGCGCGACCTTCACCTGCGGCCGCGGCGGGGCGGCGACCGGCGCCGCGGGTTCGGGGCCGGTCAGGCCGAGTATCTCGTCGATCTCGTCCAGTTCCTTCGGCGACGGCCCGTCGCCGGCTGGGCGCGGCACCGTGACGAGGCCGGCGCACTGGGGGCAGGGGATGTCGGTGCCGGCCTTGCGGGTGGCGATCCCCAGTAGCCGGTTGCAGTGCGGGCAGCGGAACCGGATCGGCATGAACGGCCCTCCGACGGGCCAGGCGGGTGACGGGGACGGTGACAGTATAACGCAGGTCGCCGCCCGGTGTCGAATCCGTAAGCCACCCGAATGACCGACCCCACCTGGACGCCGCCGGCCG
>DASPHQ010001029.1:0-2989 GCA_035629595.1 Urbifossiella sp.
GACCACCCACCGGCTCGACGGCGGCAGCGGGTACAGCGTCAGGGTGCGGGTGTCGGGGTTGTAGTCGATCCGCTCGGCGACCGGCGGCGGCAGCGGCCGCATCGTCGGCCGGGAGGCGTCGTCGGTCGGCGGCGGGCCGCCGCAGCCGGCGATGGCGAGCGCGGCGAGTAGTAGGGGCGGGACCGAACGGGTCGTCCGTAACGCCGTCATGGCCGGTCTCCTGGCCGGGTGAGAGGTTCGTAAGTGTACCGGGGCGGGCGAGTCCGGCACGGTCTGGTACTGAATTTAGCACCAATTGCCGTGCCGCGACACCCGAATTCCGCCCCTCGCCCGGAGGAGGACGCCCGCACAACCGGCCGGGTTCGCGGGCCGCCGCCCGCCCCTATCATGTCCCCGACCCCCGCCGGCGCGCGGGGGAACCTTACGGGAGCAGCCGATGCGGCAGTCCAGGTGGCTGGTCGGGGCGGTCGCGGTCGTCGTCGGGTACGTCGGCACGTCCGCCGCCCGCCAGGAGCCGGAGTATGACCTCCGCGGCCCCGCCCCCCAGAAGGGGCAAGTGACCATCCACAACCGCACGATCCAGATCAAGAATGCCAAGGTCGCCATCAAGGCCGGCGGCATGGTCATCGACGCCAAGCGGACCTTCAAGAGCGTCGTTGAGTACGAGCTCGAACTTCTCGACGTTAAGGACCGGCTGGCGACCAAGGCCCAGTTCCGCGTCGTCGTCGACAAAACGGACACCGTCACCAACGTTGGCGGCAACGAGATGGAGGAGTCGAAGAACGGCGACCTCCTGGGCGAGGTCATCGTCAGCGAGCGGAACGCGGCCGGGAAGTGGATGCGCACCCTCGTGGGCGCCCGCCCGAACGACGAGCAGAAGCAGGCGTTGGACGAGCTCAGCGGCCCGGAAAGCAACGACGACGCGTACCCGGCCGGCAAGGTGAAGGTCGGCCACAAATGGGAAGCGAAGGCCGCGGACTTCCAGCACATGTTCGGCCTTTCGATCAGCGAGCGGAAAGGGAAGCTGAGCATGCGGCTGGTCCGCGTCGAGCGGTTCAACGGCGAGGAGTGCGCCGTTATCGAGACGAAGGGGAAGGTGACCGGGATCGAGAAGACTGACGAGGGCGACATGAACGTCGAGATGGAGCTCGACGGCCTGACGTGGCAGTCGCTGAAGACCGGGATCGACGTGAAGGACCACGCGAAGGGACGCATCCGCATGTCCGGCACGATCGATCAGGACGGCCAGCGCCTCGACCTGGACCTGACCGGGCCGATCACGATTGAAGGCACGACCCGGCTGAAGCTGAAGATGAAGTAACTCTGCTGCGGCGAGCCGGACGCCGTCAGGCGCGGGGTGACGCGCCAGGCTCCGAGCCATTCACCCGACGCCTGATGTCGTCCGGCTCGTCGCCCTATCATGTCCACCGACCCCGCCCGCGGGCGGGGGGAACCTCACGAGAGCAGCCGATGCGGCAGTCCAGGTGGCTGGTCGGGGCGGTCGCGGTCGTCGTCGGATACGTCGGCACGTCCGCCGCCCGCCAGGACGAGGAGCTCGACCTCCGCGGCCCCGGCCCGCGGAAGGGGCAGGTCGTCGTCCGCGCGTCCACGTTCCAGATCAAGAACGCCGTCGTCACCATCAAGACCGGCGGCACGACCGTCGACGCCCGGCAGACCCAGACCGCCGAGCGGGAGGAGGTGGTGGAGTACCTCACCGTCGACGGCCGCCAGGTGACCAGGGCCCGGACGCGGGTCGTGAAGCAGAAGGCAGACATCGTCACCACCATCATGAACAATCCGGTGCCCGACTCGAAGGACGGCGACCTGCTCGACAAGGTGTTCGTCAGCGAGCGGAGCGCCGCCGGGAGGTGGAAGCACGCCCTCGTGGGCGCCGGCCCGAACGCCAGGCAGAAGAAGGAGCTCGACCAGCGCGTCGGCCCCGAGAGCGACGACGACCTCTACCCCGACGGCAAGGTGAAGGTCGGTCACAAGTGGACGGTCGACGCCTCCACCCTGCAGCGCGTCTTCGGCGGCTCGATCTCCGACCTGAAGGGGAAGCTGAACCTGACGCTGGTGCGCGTCGAGGAGGTGGACGGCGAAGCGTGCGCGGTGATCACGTCGAAGGGGAAGGTGACGGGGGTGGCGAAGGAGGACGACGGCGACCTGAAGGTCGAGATGGACCTGGACGGCACGACGTGGCGGTCGCTGAAGACCGGGATCGACGTGAAGGACCAGGCGAAGGGGACGATGCGGATGTCCGGTAAGACCGAGGCTGACGGCCAGAGCCTCGACCTGGAGCTGGTCGGGCCGATCACCATCGAGGGGACGGCCCGGCTGAAGAAGTAATTCCGCTGCCGCTTGCGGCTTCGCGCTGGGAAGCGCGAAGCCGCGAGCGGCGGATCACCGGCCCTGGAACTGCAACAACCCCAGCCCTTCGGGCCGCGGCTCCGCGTCGGCGGGGCCGCTCCACGTCTGCACCCCGACTCCCGGCACCACCCGCGACACGTTCACCGCCCACGCCCGGCCGCCGAGCCGGTCGCCGGTCAGCTCCGCCAGCGGGATGGCGAACTCGCACGTCCACCCCGCCTCGCCCGGCAGGAACGCCACGAAGTACTTGGGGTTCCACGACCGGTCGCCCCAGCAGTCCTCCGCCAGGCAGCCGCGTTGATCCACCTGGAAGCGGTAGTACGTCTGGTAGTCGCGGTCCAAATCCAGCACGATGTCCACCCGGTCGCGGCCGGTCATGTCGGCGTCTCGGTCGCGCTTCGCCACCGCGGGCACGGCCTTCCCCGCGGGGTGGGCGCAGCTCACGGCGACGTAGAGGAACTGCCCGTCGTGCGCGAACTTCGCCTCCGTCGCGTAGCCGTCGGTCGCGGTCAGCGGCAGCGCCTTCGCGGCCTGCCAGCACGGGTCGTCGAGCTTGCCGTCCAGCAGCGGGCGGGTCTCGGTGAACGGGCTCGCGGCCAGCGGCTTCGGCGGCGTCGGCACA
>DASPHQ010001030.1:0-3461 GCA_035629595.1 Urbifossiella sp.
TGCCGTTGTCGTGGCCGGAGACGAGCGCCTTCCCGTCCGCGGTGAAGATGACGCAGTAGCCCGGCGACTTCACCTGCGCCGCGAACGCCTCCTTGTCCGCCCCCGCCGGCCACACCGTGAGGCGGCCCGAGTAGCCGCACACGCCCAGCGCCTTGGCGTCCTTCGACCACGCCAGCCCGTAGGGGTCGTCCGGCGTCGGGCCGAGCTTCTTCGTCTCCTTGCCGCTCGCCGTGTCCCACAGCCGGATGGTGCGGTCCATCGAGGCCGACGCCAGCGTCTTCGCGTCACCGAGGAAGGTGATGGCGGTGACGGGCTGCTCGTGGCCGGTGAGCGTCTTCGACTCCTTGAGGGCGGCCACGTCCCACAGCTTCACCACGTGCTCCTTGCCGGTCTTGCTGGACGTGTCGCTGCCGGCCGACGCGAGGAGCTTGCCGTCGGGCGAGAAGACGATCGTGTAGACCGAGCCTGGGTGGCTGCCGAGGTTCTTCGTCTCCTTGCCGTCCTTCGCGTCCCACAGCCGCACCGACTTGTCGGCCGCCCCCGTCGCCAGCAGCTTGCCGTCCGGCGAGAAGGCGATGCCGCTGACGATGTCGGTGTGCCCCTTCAGCTCGACCGTGACCTTGCCGTCCTTCACCGACCACACCTTCGCCGACTTGTCCTGGCTGGCGGTGGCGACCACGCCGTCGTCCTTCGGGTGGAAGGCGACCGAGTACACCGGCCCGGTGTGGCCGGCGAGCGCCTTGAGTTCCTTGAGCGTGCCGTCCGGGGCGATCGACCACAGCTTGACGACGTTGTCGAACCCGGCGGTGGCGAGCGTCTTGCCGTCCGGCGAGAGGGCGACGGCGTGGACGAGCCCGTTGTGGGCCTTGGTGGCGGGGGCGGGCTGGGCGGGGGCGAGCGGGAGGTAAGTCCCGACGGCGAAGGCGAGGAGTGCGAACCGGGCGCGGGTCATCGGGACGGGCTCCGTGCGGAGAGGCGGGCGGGGGACGACGGCGGACATTGTGCCCCGCCCGGGGGTGCGCGGCAACCGGCAAAATGAGAGGTGCCTGGTTTGCCGCTAGCGGCTTAGCGGTGTCCACGCCGCTAAGCCGCAAGCGGCAACACAGCGGTCACCCACCCCCGATCCCGTACTGCTCGATCTTCCGGTACAGCGAACTGAGCCCGATGTCGAGCCGCCGCGCGGCCTCCTTCTTGTCCGGCGACAGCCGCAGAAGCCGCTCGATGTGCCGCTTCTCGAACCGCTTCATCGCGTCGTCCAGCGGCTCCACCGCCGAGGGGTCGTCGGCCGCGGGCGCCAGGTCCGGCGGCAGGTCGGCGGGCGTCACCAGCGGGCCGTCGCCGAGGATCACCGCGCGCTGAATCGCGTTCTCCAGCTCGCGCACGTTCCCCTTCCACGCCGCACCCTGCAACAGCGGCATCGCCTCCCGGCTGACGCCCGCGACCCGCTTCCCCATCGCCCGGCCGTGCTTGGCGACGAAGTGCTCGACCAGCTCGGGGATGTCCTCGCGGCGGTCGCGTAGCGGAGGGAGGTGGAGTACGACCACGTTCAGCCGGTAGAACAGGTCCTCGCGGAACCGCCCCGCGACGACCGCGGCCGGCAGGTCGGTGTTAGTCGCCGCTACCACCCGCGCCGCCACCTCCTTCTCCTCGATGACGCGCAGCAGCTTGGCCTGCGTCGGCAGCGGGAGTTCGCCCACCTCGTCGAGGAATACGGTACCCGCGCCGGCGGCGGTGAACACGCCGGGGGTGTCGGCGTCGGTGGGCGAGAAGGCGGCGGCCTTCTGCCCGAAGAGGTGTGCTTCGAGCTGGTCCGCCGGGATCGCGGCGCAGTTCACCGCCACGAACCGGCCGTCGGTCGGCTTCACCTCCTGGGCGGTGCGGTGGATGTCGCGTGCCAGCATTTCCTTGCCGGTGCCGCTCTCGCCGGTGATGAGCACAGTCGCGTCGGTCGGGGCGACCTTCCGCGCCATCGCCACCACCTGCCGGACCGCGGGGGTGCGGCCGACCACCATTCCGCCGGCGGAGTCCTCGCGGTGCAACTCGCGGCGGAGCCACTGGTTCTCGCGGTGCAGATCGCGCTGGGCGATGAGGCGGCGAATCTTCCGGTCCACCTCGCGGAGGATGATCGGCTTCATCAGGTAGTCGTGAGCGCCCTTGTGGAAGGCGTCCACGGCGCTCTCGACGGTGGCGTAGGCGGTGATGAGCAGGACGAACGTCTCGGGGCTGACGCGGGCGACGCGCTCGAGCACCTCGATGCCGTCGATGCCGGGGAGGTTCACGTCGCAGAGGATGGCGTCGTACCGGTTGCGGCCGACGAGCCCGAGCGCCGCCTCGCCGGTCGCCGCGGAGTGGACGGCGAAGCCCTCCTGGTGGAGGTACTCGGCGACGTTGGCGCGGATGACCGGCTCGTCGTCCACGACCAGCACGGACGCAACCGTCGAACGCGCCGCGGTCATACCGTCACCTCCGAAAGCCCGGGGACGGCCGTCCCCGGGCTTTGAGTCATCGCCGGGAACACCAGCCGGAAAGTCGTCCCTTCGCCCGGCTGCGACTCGCACGCCACCGTGCCGCCGTGGGCGTCCACCAGCTTCCGCGTCACGAACAGGCCCAGGCCGGTGCCGTGCTTCTTCGTCGTGAAGTACGGCCGGAACAACCGCTCCCGGTGGGCCGGGTCGATGCCGTGGCCGTCGTCGGTCACCGTGGCGATCAGCTTCCCCGCGTCGTGCTCCGCGGCGATGACCACCTTGCCGCCCTTGCCGGTGGCGTCGACGGCGTTCAGCACGAGGTTGAAGAACACCTGCACGAGCTGGTCGCGGACCCCGACCAGTGGTGGCAGGTCGGCTGGTATCTCGGCGCGCACTTCGCGCCCCTTCACGCCCTTGTAGTACTTGGCGATGCCGAGCGCCTCGTCCACCACCTCGCGGAGCGAGCAGCGGCCGCGCGTGTCGCTCGCCGGCCGGCTGAACGCCACCAGCTCGCGGAGCGTGCCCTGGATGCGCGTCAGCTGCGCCGTCACGAGGCCGAGGCGGTCGCGGGTGTGGTCGTCGAGGTCGCGGCGCTCGAGCATCTGGACGATGGTGCTGACCGCCGTCAGCGGGTTGCCGACCTCGTGGGCGATCCCCGCGGCGAGGAGTCCGAACGCGGCCATCTTCTCCTGGTGGAGCACCTGCGCCTGGCTCTCCTGGAGTTGTCGCGAGCGCTCGGCAATCCGCTCCTCCAGTTGGGCGTTCACCTGCGAGAGCTCGTCTCCGACGTGCCGCAGGAGCCGGACGAGCGACACCGCCGCCCACGCCACCCAGCCGAGCACGATGAGCGTGAACAGGAGCGTCGTGATGCCGGTCCCGTAGACAGGAACCGTGGTGTACAGCACGGCGTAACCGATGCAGTTGACGGCACACGTCCACCCGGTCACGGCGGGCGAATAGCGGATGGCGGCGCAGACGACCGCGAGGACGGAGTAG
>DASPHQ010001031.1:0-3555 GCA_035629595.1 Urbifossiella sp.
GGGTTCGGCGTGACCGGTATCACAGGCTGCCACGCAGCCGATCTGACTCTCACGCCACGCTACCCGCCCCGCTCTCCGCGTGCAACAACGCGATGCGGCCAACCAGTCAGGGCAGCGCCGTGATCTCGACCGCCCCGCCGGGCCGCGCCTCGATCCGAAGTTGGTGATCGGCCAGGAGCTGCATCCCCAACAGCACCTCACTGCCGATGCCCCAGACCAGGATCGTCCGCCACCCGCCGACCCACTCGACTTCGGCTTCGTACACGTCAAACATGACGGCCTTGCTGTCGGCAAGGTGAGCCGTGCCGGTGGACTGCGGGGCAAGACCGAGCGCGGTGATCGTCGCGGCCGGCAGGGTCAGAGACGATGAGAAACCGGTGTCGATGAGCGCGTCGTCGACCAGCTCGACGCCGCCAGGGCCGCGGATCATCGGCCGGCCCGGATGTAGCCGGTGACCGGGTGGCCGACCCACGCCAGGTAGAACTCGCCGGCCGGCCGGCGGGCGCGGAGCCGCTTCACGGCCGCGTGGTCGTCGTCGTCGAGCTCGTAGTCGCCGGTGTCGATGTCCACGGCGAGGTACTTGTGCGTGTCCTCGGGGCGCAGGTGGGGCTGAACCAGACGCTCGATCGTCTCGAGCCCGCGGCGGACGATCTCGTCCGTCGGCGGGCGGGGCTGGGTTCCGGGCACGGCACGATCCTCCGGGCGGGCTACCGCTCCAGCATACCAGACCGCCCCGCCCGCGGCACAACCCGCCGCCCCTCCCCCACCCCCACGGTCCGACCGGTCCGGTTCCGCCGGGCGGGGCGCCGGCGCCGGGCGCACCCCCGCCCGGATTCCCACATCCCACCAACGCCGGTGGGAGGCCGGCGTTACACCGGTTAGACTGGTCGGAAGCGGCACGCCGGAACCGGCACCCGCACGCCCGCCACCACTTGCCGTGGCGGACCCGCCGGCCACCGTCGTACAATCTGACTCACGGCCCGAGTTTCCCCGAGGAGCGCCTGGCTCATGACCCTCCTGACTCGCCTCCGGGTGTTACCCGCCCTCCTGGCCGTCGCCGCCGCCTCCGTCTCCGTCGGCACGTCGCTGTTCGGCGACTTCCGCAGCGGCCCCGCCCCGAGCCCCGCCGTCGTCGGCACCCCCGACGCACGCTCGGTCGCCGAAGACCTCGCCGTTACGAAGTTCACCAAGCTCCCCGCCCTCACCTACAAGAGCACCACCGGCGACACCCTGTTCGCCTGGCAGGTCAAGCCCGAGCTCGCCGCCGCCCCCGCCCGGCCGCGCGACGTCCTCGTCGTCGTGGACACGTCCGCCAGCCAGGGCGGCCGGCCGCTCCAGCAGGCCCGCCAGATCATCCTCGGCCTCGCCGGCGCCCTCGCCGCCGACGACCGCGTCAGCGTGTGGACCGCCAACACCCCCGCCGCCACGCGGAACCTCACCAAGGACTTCCAGCCGGCCGCGTCCGACGACGTGAAGGCCGCCGCCGCCGCCCTCACCGAGACCGAGTACGGCTCGGGCGCCACCGACCTCAAGGGCGCCCTCGCCAAGGCGCTCGGCACCCTCGCCCCGAACCGCGGCCGCCACCAGCTCGTGCTCTTCCTCGGCGACGGCGACAGCGCCTACGACCCCGTCACCGAGTCCGACCGCGTCGCCCTCGGCAACCGGATGGAACAGGCCGACGTGTTCTTCTTCGCCGTCCCGCTCGGCGTCAAGGTGAACGCCAACAACCTCCACGGCCTCGCCGCCCTCACCGGCGGCAGCGTCGTCCGCGTCCAGGAGGACCTGACCGTCGCCGCCAAGCGCGGCGAGTTTGTCGCCCGCCTCAAGACCGCCGTCGACGTGCCGGTGCTGAAGCCGGAGAACGTCAAGTTCGGGGCCGACGTGGCGGAGACGTTTCCGTCGAAGCTGCCGCCGCTGCGGGCCGACCGGGCCACGCTCGTGATCGGCCGGCTGACGAAGGCCACCCCGCGCGTCACCGCCGACGTGAAGGGGCTGGTCGGCACCCGGTCGGTCGCGGTGAGCCTCGGCCACGACCTGCCGGCGCCGCAGCCCGAGCACTTCTTCCTGAACCTGATGTTCACGCAGTGGAAGGCCGCCCCGCACAAGGACGCCCCCGCCGTGCTCCAGGCCGACCGGGCGCTGGCCCTGGCGTCCACGCAGATCAGCCTCTACCGCGAGGAGTACATCACGCAGGCGACGTGGGCCGTGAGCATGGACAAGCTCGACGACGCCACCAAGCTCTACCAGGCCGCCGCGCAGATCGACCCGGGCAACGCCGAAGTCGGCGCCGGCCTCGCCCTCGTGGACCGGATGAAGAGCGGCCGCGTCACGAAGGGCGACCTGGAGAAGCGCGCCGCCGCCAAGACGGAAGGGCTGAAGATTGACAAGACCGGCGCCGTGCGCATGGTCATCCAGGAGGCCGCCGCGCAGCCGGGCGCCGCCCAGCCGCCGCCGCCGGCCGGCGGCCCGCCGGGGCTCACCCCCCGCGCCCCGGCCGACCTGATCCAGGAGGCCGCCGACCTGAAGCGCGTCGAGGAGCAGCGCTACCGCGTGCTGGTGGACGCCACCATCCGCCGCGCCCGCGAGAACCTCAAGTTCGACCCCGACGGCTCGTACGCCGAGCTGAAGCGGCAGCGCGACGACATCCAGACCTACGCCGGCATCGGCGACGCCGCCCGCACCCGGTACGTGTCGGACCTGACGGCGGTGATGCAGGAGATCTTCCTGAAGGGCTCCGAGGTGAAGCGGCAGGCCGCGGCCGAGCGCGACCAGGTCGCCAAGACCCGGGCGCGGCTCAACGAGTTCGACAAGCAGCAGAGCGAGGAGGACCGCACCAAGGCCCGCATCGACTCCTTCCGCCAGCTCATGCAGCAGGCCCGGTACGAGCTCGCGTACCAGGAGGCCCAGCTGATGATCCAGGAGCGCGTCAGCCGCGGCCAGGCGGTGCCGTCGCCGGCCGTCGCCAGCTACGTCATCGGCCAGCACGCCACGCAGCTGCGCGAGTGGCGCGAGCTCGTCCGCATCCGCGAGGACCGCTTCCTCCTCACGATGATGCAGACGGAGAAGAGCCACATCCCGTACCCGGACGAGCCGCCGGTCCACTTCCCGCCGGCGGCGGTGTGGCGGCAGCTGACCGAGGGCGACGGCCAGCGGCCGGGCCGCCGCGACCGCTACGGCAACACCGCGCTGGGCGCCCAGCCGAGCCCCAACCTGATGCGGATGCGCAGCATCCTCGAAGAAGGGCTGCCGGTGGACCTCGGGGCGAAGGAGCTCAAGACCACCCCGATGGCGGAGATCCTCAAGGACCTGTCGAAGCGGTACGAGGTCACGTTCGTGATCAACTCCGCGGCGATCGAGGGGCTGGACCAGGACACCGCCACCGCCAACAAGCTCAGCAGCAACAGCCTCAACGGCATGCGGCTCGGCACCTTCCTCGACGTCTACCTCCGCGGCCTCAGTGTCGCCGGCGTCACCTACGTGGTGCGGCCGGACTACATCGAGATCACCTCCTACCAGGCCCGGCTGGAGGACAAGGTGACGACGACGTTCGCCGTG
>DASPHQ010001032.1:0-7860 GCA_035629595.1 Urbifossiella sp.
CTGCGACGGAGAGGCCGGGGCCGAGGTGTACAGCGCGGCCACGAAGCGGGACCAGGCGAAGATGGTGTTTGACGACGCCAAGGCCTTCGTCGCCCGGTCGCCGGCGCTGCGGGACGTTGTGGTCCGCTGGAAGGCGATGCTCGAAATCCCGGGCCTGCGGTCGAAGTTCGTGCCGCTCGGGGCGGACGCCGACAGCCTCGACGGGCTGAACCCGTTCGTCGCCATCTGCGACGAGATTCACGCCTGGAAGAGCCGCGACCTGTGGGACGTGCTCCTCACCGGCATGGGCGCGAGAGAGCAGCCGCTGACGCTCGCGATCACGACGGCCGGCGACTTCGCGGACTCGATTTACAACGAACTCCACACCGACGTGGAGCAGGTGCTTGAGGGCGTCGTCGCGGACGACGAGGTGTTCGGGTTCATCGCCACGATCGACGCCGAGGACGACTGGCTGGACCCGAGGGCGTGGGCGAAGGCGAACCCCGGGCTGGGCGTGTCGCTGAAGGTGGAGGAGCTTTCGACCGTCCTCAAGCGGGCGGAGCGGCAGCCGTCGAGCCAGAACAAGCAGAAGCGCAACCGGCTGAACATCCGCACCGCCGCCCTCGACGCCTGGCTGCGGCTGGATCTGTGGGACAAGTGCGGCACGCCCTGGGACGAGGCCGAGCTCCTCGGCAAGCCGTGCTACGCCGGGCTAGACCTAGCGAACACGTCCGACCTGGCCGCGTTCGTCCTCGCCTTCCCGTGGGGCATGGCGCGCGGCGAACCGGTGTACCGGCTGAAGTGCTGGTTCTGGTGCCCCGGCGACAGCGAAGAGGGGCACACCGCCGAGAAGCTCCGCCGCAAGCTGTTCCCGTGGGTGCAGGGCGGGCATGTCGAGTTCACAGACGGTACGTCGATCGACCTGGGCCGGATCGAACAGGTGGTGAAGGAGGCCGCCCAGGTCTACGACCTACGCGCGGTGTGTTACGACCCGTGGAACGCCGGCGCGACCGCCCAGGCTCTGGAAGCGGTCGGCATCCGCGTCGAGCGGTTCACCCAGAACAGCAACACTTACAACGAGCCGGCGCGGGCGTTCGAGCGGGCCATCGGCGACGGGCGGTTGCTCCACGGCGGGAACCCGGTCCTGCGGTGGATGGCGTCGAACTGCGTCGCCAAGACGAACGGGGCCGGCTACCTGATGCCGGACCGCAAGCGGAGCCGGGACAAGATCGACGGCATTCCCGCGTCGATCATGGCCGTCGCCGGCGAAATGCGGTCGCGGTTCGAGCACACCGAGAGCATCTACGAGAAGCGCGGCCTTCTCGACTAACTCGTGAGGCACGATGGGTAAGGCACATCGCCGCAAGGCCCGTCGGTCGGAGTCGATCGAGAACCCGAGCGTCCCGCTGGACCTGGTGTCCGACGAGGCGTTCGAGGCGTTCGGCTCCTCGCGGTCGGTCAGTGGCGTCCGCGTCACCCACCGGAAGGCGCTCGGCTATCCCGCCGTCTGGCGGGCGGTGAACCTGATCGCCGGCGACGTGGGGAAGCTGCCGCTCCAGGTCGTGAAGCTCAGCGGGAAAAACAAGGAGGCCGACCCGGCGCACCCGGCGTACCGGCTGGTGCGCCGAAAGCCGAACGCCTACATGACGGCGTTCGTGTTCAAGCAGACGCTCCAGGCGCACGCGCTCACCCACGGCAACGGCTACGCCTACATCGAACGCGACGGCGCGGGCCGTCCGGTGCAACTGATGGTGCTTGACCCGTGCCGGGTCGTGCCGATCATCGTGAACGCCGTGCTCTGGTACGTCTACACGACGCAGCAGGGCCAGCAGCGCAAGCTGCCGGCGGACGAGGTACTCCACATCAAGGGGCTGGGTTGGGACGGGCTCGAAGGCTACCCGGTCTTGAAGATCGCCCAGGACGCCCTGGGCGCCGCGATCGCCGCCCGGGACCACTCCGGCCGGTACTTCAAGAACGGCGCCCGGCCCGGCGGCGTGATCCAGCACACCAAGACGCTCACCGACCAGGCCCGAACGCGAATGCGGGCGGACTGGGCGACCATCCACCAGGGGCTGGAGAACGCGCACCGGGTGGCGATCCTCGAAGAGGGGGCGACCTACCAGGGGTTCGCGTCCGACGCCCGCAACGCGCAGCTGCTGGAGACCCGCGAGTTCGACGCGAGGGAGGTGGCCAACATCTTCGGCGTGCCGACGCACAAGCTCGGGGACCCCTCGAAGGTCGCGTACAACTCGCTCGGCGAGGAGAACCAGAGCTACTACGACGACACGCTGTCGCGGTGGCTGACGGTGTGGTCCGAGGAGTGTCACGAGAAGCTCCTCGCCGAGGGCGAAAAGGCGAAGGAAACCCACACGATCGACTTCGACTATCAGGAAATCCAGCGGGCCAACCTCCCCCAGCAGGTGGAATTCGTCTCGAAGCTCGTCGGCAGCGGGGTCATCAACCCCGACGAAGGCCGCGGGGTGTTCGGGTTCAACCCGATCCCCGGCGCGAAGGGCGATCGGTACTACGTCCCGACCACGCTCACGCCCGTGGACGAGGCGGGGACGCCGGAAACGCCCCCGCCGGCGCCCGCAACGCCCCCGCCCGAGCCCGAACCGGCCCCGCGGAAGGCGCCAGCGGCGCTCCGGGCCGTCGTCGCCGACGTCGCCGGCCGGATGGCGAAGCGGCTGGCCACCCACCACGAGAAGGCGGCCCGTTCGGACATCGCCGGGTGGCTCGAAACCGGCATCCGGGATCATTCCGGGGTCATTTCGGAGGCGTTCGGCCCCGTCGTCGCGCTCTGCCGCGAGCTCGGCCGCGCCGTGCCCGACGCCGCGGGGGTGGCCGACCAGTTCCTCACGCGGTTTTCGGCCGCCGTGCGTGCCGCGGCCGTCGATCCGGTCCGAATCGCGGCCGAAACCGTCTCCAACCTCCTGCCGGAGTAGTCCATGCCGAGCAACCTGGAGCGCCGATTCACCCGCCCGGCCCAGCGGGTGGCCGTCGAGACCCGCGAGGGCGGGAAGCGGACGATTTCGGGCTACGCGGCCGTGTTCTACGACGCCAACGACCCGGGGACCGAGTACCGGCTCTGGGATGACGTGGTGGAGCGCATCATGCCGGGCGCGTTCGACCGCGCCGCCCGCGAGGACGACGTCCGGGGGCTGTTCAACCACAACGATTCGCTCATGCTGGGGCGCACGACCGCCGGCACCATGCGGCTGAGCGTGGACCGGCGCGGGCTGCGGTACGAGATCGACCCGCCGGACACGACCAGCGCCCGCGACCTGCTCACCCTGCTGGATCGGGGCGACGTGACGGGCAGTTCGTTCGCGTTCATGCCCGACGACACCAGTTACCGCGAGGTGGACGGGGTGTACGTCATCGAGCGGCACGCGGTGCGGCTGTTCGACGTGGGGCCGGTGTCCTTCCCGGCGTACACGGCCACCGAGGCCGCGGCCCGGTCCGTCACCGCCGAGCAGGCCGAGCAGCTCCGCCGCGAGGCCCAGGCCCGGCGCGTGCAGGTGCCGAACCCCGCCGCGCCCGCGATGGCCCAGGCGCGCGCAAGGGCGGCGGAGGTGGCCGCCCACTGGTAACAGGCATCTGGTCTTTCAATGACCGTGCCGCGTCGATCACTCGACGCGGCACGGTCATTTCAATGGCCGCTCCGCGGCCCACACCTCTGCGACACAAGGGGTCGCCCACGGAGGAGAAGGACGAGATCAGTTTCAATGGCCGCTCCGCGGCCCACACCTCTGCGACGCGCGTGATTATGGCGGTGGTGGCGGTGTTCATGGGTTTCAATGGCCGCTCCGCGGCCCACACCTCTGCGACCTCGTGCTCTGCAAGGTGCATCGGGACATTAACGACATGTTCAGGTTTCAATGGCCGCTCCGCGGCCCACACCTCTGCGACCCCCCTCCTCGTCTTCGGCGTCTCGTTGCTGATGACGGCGTTTCAATGGCCGCTCCGCGGCCCACACCTCTGCGACGTCATGACCGAACGGGAGTTGTGGACGGCCGCGTTCAAGTTTCAATGGCCGCTCCGCGGCCCACACCTCTGCGACGCCGGAGAAGCGCAGCCGCAGGAGCACCCTGCCGATGAAGTTTCAATGGCCGCTCCGCGGCCCACACCTCTGCGACTCTGCCTGCTGGCCTGCGGCCGCATCTGCTACTGCGAGTTTCAATGGCCGCTCCGCGGCCCACACCTCTGCGACGGGATTCTCCCATGTTACGCGCCGTCAGCCTCACGTCGTTTCAATGGCCGCTCCGCGGCCCACACCCCTGCGACGCATCGCCAAGCCGAAGGACTTCCCGGGTCTGGAGGTCACGTTTCAATGGCCGCTCCGCGGCCCTCACCTCTGCGACGTTATCAAAGACCCTCCAGCTCACCAGCACAGTACGGTCGAAGTCCCGAGACTGCAAACGAAATCCCCGGCCCGCGGTCCCGACCTCGCCGGTCACACCCGCCATCCGCGGCGGGCCGATCCCCAAGAACCCCCGCGTCAACACCTCGGCGGCCGGCCCAGCCCGGCCGCCCGGTTCACCTCCCCAGGTGGTTCAGGGGCCGCCGCCCAGCCGGCCGGCACCGACCCGGACAGGGGCGGCTGCATTCGGTTGTCGCGCCCGGCCACTTCCCGGGGCGGCGGTTCCTACCTTCGGAGGGGCGAATGCCCGAGACCGTCAAGCAGCTCCAGGAGCGGCGCGCCCCCATCGGCGTGTCCATCCGCCAGATGGCGGACAAGATCAACGACGAGAAGCGGGACTTCACCGCCGAGGAGCGGACCGGCTGGGAGAAGGCGAACGCCGACTTCGACCAGCTCACCCGCTCGATCGAGGTGGCCCGCCGGTCCGAGGAGGTCGGGGCCGAGCTGGAGAGCCGGCGCGAGAAGCCGCCGGGGACCGAGGATCGCACGGCCAAGCCGAAGCGGACCGCCGACGAGCGGGCCGAGGCCACCGAGGAGGTTTGCGCCCTCGCGCTCCAGGCGTGGTGCCGCCGGCAGCACGGGCTGGAGCTGACGCCCGAGCAGCGGCGGGCGTGCAAGCGGACCGGGATGAACCCGAACCGCCGGGCGATCAACTTCGACCTGCCGGGCCGGCCGGGCGCGACCGGCAAGCGGGCGCTGTCGGGCACCGTCGGGGCGTCCGGCGCGTTCACCGTGCCGCGGTCCTTCGTCAACGGCCTGGACAAGGGGCTGAAGGACTTCAACGGCGTCCGCCAGGTCGCCGACGTGATGCGGACCGACGACGGCCGTGACATGCCGTGGCCGACCGTGAACGACACCGCGAACAAGGGTCGGCGCATCGGCGAGAACACCGCCGCGGCCAACCTGGACCCGCCGTTCGGGGTCGTGAACTTCGGCTCCTACCTCTACACCTCGGACATCATCCTCATCCCGGTGGGGCTGCTGGAGGACAGTGCGTTCGCCCTGGCCGAGGAGGTCGGGCCGATGCTCGGCGAGCGGCTCGGCCGCATCCAGGAGGAGGAGGACACGCTCGGCACCGGGAACGGGATGCCGCAGGGCATCGCGATCGCGGCCGCGACCGGCAAGACGGCGGCGAGCGCCACCGCAATCGCGGCCGACGAGCTCCTGGACCTGATCCACTCGGTGGACCCGGCGTACCGCCGCGACCCGTCGTTCGCGCTGATGATGCACGACCTGGTCCTGTCCGTGGTCCGCAAGCTGAAGGACAGCCAGAACCGCTACCTGTTCGAGGAGGGGCAGAACGGCGCCCCCGACAAGATCAAGGGCGTGCGGTACGTCATCAACCAGAACATGACGTCCACGATCGCCAGCGGGGCCAAGTCGATCCTCGCCGGGGCGTTCCGGCACTACAAGGTCCGGGACGTCAAGCAGGTCCGCTTCCGCCGTCTGGAGGAGCGGTTCGCCGAGCTGGACCAGGTCGGGTTCCTGGCCCACATGCGGCACGACGCCCGGCTCCTCAACGCCGGCACCAACCCCGTCAAGGCGCTGGTCCACTAGTCGGTCGGCTCCGCCGACTCGTTCCCGCCGGGCCTCGCGGCCCGGCGGGTTTCTCTCACCCCAGATTCGGAGCCGCGAATGACGAACCTGCTGGAGAACTGCCGGGTGGTGATCTGCTCGCCGGACGCCGCCGCCGCGCAGACCGACCTGGACGGGACCGTGATCGACATGGCCGCGGGCGGGGGCTTCGACGCCGTCCTGTTCGTCGCCTTCCTCGGCGACGTAGCCGACACGTGCGTGCTGGAGCTCCAGGCCCAGGGGTCCGCCACGTCGAACGGGGCGAGCCCGTCCACCGAGGCGACGACCGGCACGTTCACGGCCGGCGCCTCGACGGCGGACGACAAGACCATGGTGCTCGACGTGGTCCGCCCCGCCAACCGCTACGTGTTCAGCCGGCTCAAGCGCGGCACGGCCAACGCCGCGGTGAACGCGGTCCTGGCGATCCAGTACCGCGCCCACAACGCGCCGACCACGCAGCTCGCCGAGGTCATCAAGGCGGCCCTGGCCGTCGTCAAGTAGTCCGCTCCCGGCGGGGCGGGTGGCCGCGGTCATGCCGCGACCTGTGCGGACCGCCCCGCTTTGTTTCGTACTCCACAAACCCACCGGTGAGCCGTGGCGAAGGACGAGGAGCGGGTGAGGGTCAAGTTCACGAACTGCCTGGCCGGAAACGGGTTCGTCTGGAACGTCGGGGACGTGGTGAGCCTGCCCGTGGGTGAGGCGGTGCGGCTGGTCGCGGCCGGGTTCGCCGACCTCGCGCCCGATGCGTCCGCGGCCGAGGCGACGCGGCTGGTCGCGGCCGAGTTCGCTGCCGCCAAGCCGCAGGCGGGTCGCCGGGGTGGCCGCCGGGCTGCCTCGCCCGCCGTGCCGCCCGTGGTTCCGTCCGTCGAGCCGGGGAGTGAGCCGCAGGCCGGCGGCGAGTCGGCCGACTCGCCGCCGGCGTAGCGGCCTCGCGGTCGGCCGGGTCCGTCACCACCATCACGAGAGTGAGCCGTGGATGAGTCGCGCACGATCGCCGCCGGCTGGAGCCTCGCCGTCACGGTCCAGCCGGCCGAGGAGCCGGTGACGCTGGCCGAGGCCAAGGTCCACTGCAAGGTGGACCACGCCGCCGAGGACGGGCTCCTCGCGCGGCTCATCAAGGCCGCGCGGGAATTGTCCGAGGCGGAGACCGGCCAGCGGTGGGTGACGCAGACCGTGACCTACGCCGCGGCCGACTTCCCCCGCGCCTGCCGGCACGCCGTGGTCGGCGGCCGGGTCGTGCCGGGGGTCATGTGCCTCCCCGTCGAGCCGGTCCAGTCGATCAGCGCCGTCCGGTACTGGAGCGACGCCGGCGTGCTGACCTCGCTCGTGGTCAATACGGACTGGCTCGCGTGGGTGGGCCACTCGCCCCCGCTGCTCTACCCCGCGCCCGGGAAGTTCTGGCCGCACACCCAGCTGGGGCGGCTGGCGGCCGTCGAGGTTGACGCCGTGGTCGGCTACGGCGCGGCCGCGGCCGTCCCGGCGAAGGCCCAGCAGGCCATCCTGCTCGCCGTGGGCGACTGGTACGAGCACCGCGGGGACGGGTTCGACCCGGCGGACCGCGGGCTGCCGATGGGCGCGATCCGCCTGCTCCGCCACCTGGCCACCGGGAGCTACCGCTAATGCCCGGACCACTCGGCGGCAAGCGACGCATCGGCCAGCTCCGGCACGTGCTGGAGCTCCAGGCCGTCACCGAGACGTTGGACCGCTTCCGCGGCGCGGTCAAGACGTGGGCGACCGAGGCCACGCTCTGGGGGAACGTCGAACTCACCGGCGGCGTCGAGCAGCCCCGCGAGAAGGGCGGCATCGGCGCCCAGGCGAACACCACCGGCACCGTCACCATCCGGTTCCGCGCCGGCGTCACGCCCAAGAAGCGGCTCGTGTGG
>DASPHQ010001033.1:0-6710 GCA_035629595.1 Urbifossiella sp.
CCGCGCTGGTCCAGGTCGGCGATCAGCGCCGCCAGCACGATGTCGAGCGTCGGCATCAGGCGGGTCTTGTGGGCCTGGAACGTCTGGCTGTGCGTGTCCCAGCCGCCGATGGAGACGGTGGCGAACCGCACCCCGGCCTCGATCAGCCGGCGGGCGGCCAGGGCGCTCTGGCCCAACGGCGAGGCGCCGTAGCTGTCGCGGACCGCGGCCGTCTCGCTGGCGAGGTCGAACGCCCGCTTCGTCTTGTCGGAGCGGAGGATGTCCAGCGCCTGCTGGTGGAACGTGTCGAGGCCGTCCACGAGCTCGTTGCTGCGGTCCACGGAGCGGAAGCCGTTGTCGAGGTTCCGCAGGAGCCGGTCGCGGTTCTCCAGGTCGGTGAGGGTGATGCGGGTGCCGTCGAGGCTGATGCCGCGGACGCGGAAGCTCGGGGCGCCGCCGGGCCGGCCGGCCGCGGCCCCGCCGCCGCCGTTCCCCTCGATCACGAACGGGTTGTACCCGGTGCCGAGGTAGCCGGACAGGCCGGCGGTGCCGTTGCGCATGTCGCCGAAGGTGACGTACGGCGGCACGCCGACCTCGGTCGTCAGCAGCTTCGACGCGACCGAGCCCATCGACGGGTACTGGAGGGCGGCGGTCGGCTTGTTGCCGGTGGTCATGAAGACCGTGGCCGGGCTGTGGCTCGGGATGGTGTGGTACAGCGACCGGACGACGCTGACCTTGTTGGCCTGCTGGGCCATCTTCGGCAGCGTTTCGGCGAGCTGCATGCCGGCGGCGGTGGTGGGGATGGAGCGGAACTCGCCGCGGATGCCCTCGGGGGCGTCGGGCTTGTTGTCCCACATGTCGATGGTGGCGGGGCCGCCGCTGAGCCACACGAGGATGACGCTCTTGGCGCGGGCCGCGGGGCGGCCGGCGGGCTTCGCCTTCGCTTCCGAGGCGAGGACGCTCGGGAGCGTGAGGCCGAGGAGGCCGGCGCTGCCGACCGAGAGGAATTCGCGGCGGCGGGTGCCTTCGCAGTTCGTGTGGGTCGCCATCGGGGGCTCCTTGGGAAGCTGTCAGCTGTCAGCTGTCAGCCAGATTGAGGGACGGATCGGTCCGGGTTGCGGATGCGCCCCATCAGGGCTGCGAGCATCCGCTTGACTTCCAGCAGGTCGCGTTCGAGTTCCTCGTGGGCGGTCGTCGTCAAGTAGTTCCGATCGCGGGCGAAGATCAGCTGGTATTCCAGTTCGCAGGCCGAACCCATCGCGTACTGAAGGAACCGTGAGAAGTCCGCGTCCGTCCCCCGCCCGCAGCCCTCGGCGATGTTCGTCGGGATCGACCCTGCTGACTTCCGCATCTGGATAATCAGGGCGAACCGCTCGGTCTCCGGGAACCGATCGATCGCGTCCGCTACCCGCAGGTTCAGCCGGTGCGCCTTCTCCCAAACCTTGAGGTTGTGGAAGTCTTGCACTGCACCGCTCCGGAGAAGCTGTCAGCTGTCACCCGGAGAAGCTGTCAGCTATCAGCTGTCAGCCAATCGACAACCCGGTCTCGCTGACGGTGCCCGTTCTACTCCTCTGGCTGATAGCTGACAGCTGACAGCTTCTCTCCTAGTGGTTCAGGATGAACTCGCGGGTGTTAATCAGCGCCCACACGAGGTCGGTCGTGGCCTCCAGCCGCGTCCGCGCGGCGCGGACGTGGGCCAGCGACGACGCCTTCTCGTCCGCCTTCGGCCGCCGGCTCAGCGTCGCCAGGAACGCCTCCTCGACCAGCTCCTCGTCGCTCAGCTTGGCCTTCGCCAGCTGCGCGACGCGGCCGGTGTTGGCGGCGAGTTTGAGCGAGATCGTCTGGTCGGTCATGCGGAACAGCGTCTGCGGCAGGGCCGGCTCGGCCGAGCGCTCGCAGTCGCAGGCGCTCGTCCGCGCCGGCCGGCCGAAGATGCGCAGGGCGTAGGCCACGCTGCTGTTCAGCCGGCTCGACCCCACCTCCACCATCTTCGTCCCCGCCGGGGCCACGTCCTGCCCCGTGAACTGCTCCTCCACCCCGAGGGCGCTGTTCAGCACGTCCACCACCTGCTCGGCCATCAGCGGCCGGATGTACGCGTGGCTAAAATTGTTCTTGTCGTACTTGTTCGAGTCGGTCGTCTCGAACGCGAACCCGTAGGTGCGGCTCAGCAGCACCGCCCGCTCCAGCTTGCGGACGTCGTACCCGGACTTCACGAACGAGTCGGCCAGCGCGTCCAGCAGGCGGGCGTTCGTCGGCGGGTTCGCCAGCGAGAAGTCGTCCACCGGGTTGACCAGGCCGACGCCGAAGTAGTGCGCCCACACCCGGTTCACGAAGCTCTTGGCGAAGAACGGGTTCGCCGGGCTCGTCACCCAGTCGGCCAGCTTCACCCGCGGGTCGTCGCCGCCGACGAACCGCAGCGGGTCGGTGCCGCCGAGCACCCGGGCGGGCGAAATCTTGTTCGTGCCGGGGTTCTTCGACTGCCGCGGCAGCGGCGCGTTGAACACCTCCTTCACGGCGAGGAACTGGACGTTGTTCCCCTTCTTGGCGCCCGCTTCGGCCACGGTCTTGCGCTCGGCGTTCTCCTTCACGGCGGCGTCCCGCACGGCCGGGGCGCTGTACTGGTTGTTGGCGAACGTCACCGTGCCGAACACGTTGGCGAAGCCCCAGTAGTCCTCCTGCGTCCAGCGGTCGGTGGGGTGTTTGTGGCACTGGGCGCACTCGAGCCGCACGCCGAGGAACGCGGCCGCGACCTTCTCGCCCCACGCCTCCACCGGCTGCGCCTGCTGGCGGCGCCAGAACAGGTCGAGCGTCGGCTTGTTCGGGTAGTCGGTGCCGTACCCGTTCGCCTTGTCGGCCTGCGCGTCCACCCGGCGGGTGAACTCCACCCACTCCTCCGGGCTCTTCCCGTCCGTGCTCGTCGCCGTCAGGATGTCGCGGACCGTCTTGTCGTACGGGACGTTGTCGGCGACGCGCTTGCGGAGCCACTCGTGCCACATCTGGCTGCGGCGCTGCTGGGTGTTGTTCGGGATCTCCAGCGCGAGCGTGTTGTTCCCGGTGATGTCGCTCAGCTTCGTCGCCCACACGGCGGCGTGGAGCGGGTGCGCCAGCAGCTTGTCCACCAGCTTCTCGCGCTTCTTCGGGTCGGTGTCGGCGGCGAACGCCCGCACCTCGGCCGCGGTCGGCAGCTGGGCGATGGTGTCGATGGTGACGCGGCGGAGGAACACCTCGTCGGACGCCGGGCCGGACGGCGTCATGTTCAGCAGCCGCAGCTTGTCGAACACCAGCCCGTCGATGAAGTTCGCGGGTTGGGGAAAGGTGGCGGGGGCGCCGGGGGCCGGGACGATGACCCGCAGCGCGACCACCGCCCCGCGGTACAGCACGGTCAGGCCGGCGTCGCCCGGCTGGCGGGCGGTGACGCGGCCGACGGCGTCGACGCTGGCGATGGCCTCGTCGGAAATCTTGAAGTCGCAGAACGGGGTGATGTCTTCGCTGCTGCCGTCGGCGAAGGTGGCGGTCACCTTGATCTGTCGGGTCTGGTCGGCGGCGACCACGGCGAAGTGGTCGGGGGTGACGGTGAGCTTGGCGATGCTGCCGCTGCCGGGGGTCCAGCGGGCGCCGCCGGCGACCCACTCGCGGAACACGGCGTACACCCAGCTGTCGCGGCCGAAGCGCATGCCGCCGTCGTGGGCGACCGAGCCGACGGCCTTCTGAAGCAGCAGGCTCTCGTGCGGCTGGATGACGTTGACGCGGCGGCCGAGGTTGTCACGGGTGAGGGCGGCGTGGTCCATCGCGGGTTCGTAGCCGAACAGCGACAGGCGGAAGCCGTTCTTCCCCTGGAAGGAGCCGTGACAGCCGCCGGCGTTGCAGCCCGTCTTGGAGAGCAGCCCCATGACGTGCCGCTCGAAATCGACCTGCTTGAGCGTACCGCCGGTGGGGAGCGTCACGTCGGCGCGGGCGACGGCGGGGGCCAGCGCACAGGCGACGACGGCGACGAGGAGCCGGGGGGTGGTCATAGCGAACGGCGCCTGGCGGGAGCGGGCGGCGGGTGCGAGCGGGCCGGGGGGAGGGCGGTCGGCCTATCCCGATTCAACCCGGGTGGGTGAGGAAAGTATCGCCCCGCGTTCGGGAAGGTGCAAGAAAAATGAGGGGCGGCGCAGGTGATTGTGGGGAAATGGTTTAGGTTCCGCCGCTTGCGGCTTCGCGCTGCCCAGCGCGAAGCCGCAAGCGGCAACGCTACTTGGGGGGCTCCGGTTTCGGCTTCTTCTCCTTCTTCGGCTGCTGCGGGTCGTCGGCGCCGTTGAACCGGTTCATGCACTCCTCGATGCCCGTGGTCGCCCACACGACCGCGGCCTGCCCCGCCTTCGCCACCGCGTCTGCGGCCGCGGCGCGCTCGGCCGGCTTGAACCGGCTCAGCACGAAATCGACCGCCTCGCCCTCCCCCGGCTGACCCACGCCGATCCGCAGCCGGGCGTAACCGTCGGTGCCGAGCTGGTCCTGGATGTTGCGCAGCCCGTTCTGCCCGCCGTGACTCCCCTTCGCCCGCACCCGCAGCTTCCCCAGCGGCAGGTTGAAGTCGTCGCACACCACCAGCAGCTGCTCGACCGACAGCTTGTAGAAGTCGAGCGCGGCGCGGACGGAGCGGCCGCTGAGGTTCATGAACGTGAGCGGCTTCAGCAGCAGCACGGCCTCGCCGCCCTCCTGCCGCTCGGCCACCAGCGCCTCGAACTTCTCGCGGAACGTGGACGTGCCCGGCGCGGCGGCGAGGTAGTCGATCACGTCGAACCCGACGTTGTGTCGGGTGCCGGCGTACTTGGGGCCGGGGTTGCCGAGGCCGACGAGGAGTTTCATGGGGGCGGTGTGAGTGGAACGCGAACCCGGGTCGATAGTCTATCGCGCCGGCCGGGCTGGACAGCGGCCACTCGCAACCGGTTCGCACGACGGCTACACTTCACCGAGGGGGCGGTGACGGGCGGACCCCCTGCGGTTCGGTCCGTCCTCCGTCCTCTGACCTCAGTCCTCTGTTTCCCGGGGGCGACCCGTGCCCGTGCAGATGGAGCTCCGCCGGATCATCATCAGCGAGGTGGAGGACCACCACTTCATCATCCTCCGCGAGGTGGACGGGGAGCGGAGCTTCCCGATCGTCATCGGCATCTTCGAGGCGACGAGCATCGACCGCCGGGTGAAGGGGGCGCAGCTGCCGCGGCCGCTGACGCACGACCTGGTGGTGTCCGCCGTCGAGCAGCTCGGCGGCGAGATCCAGGACATCGTGATCACCGAGCTGAAGGAGCACACGTACTACGCGAAGCTGCGCGTCCGGCAGGAGGGCGAGCTGGTGGAGATCGACTGCCGCCCGAGCGACGCCATCGCCCTGGCGGTGACCGCGAAGGTGCCGATCTACGTGACCGAGGACGTGCTCGGGGAGGCGATGGACGAGGACTGACCGCCGCTTGCGGCGTTGCAACGCCGCAAGCGGCGGAGCTTACCGTCGCGCAAAAGGCGGTTCTTCCGTCAGGTTCAGCCGCGCCGGCGGGGCGGTCGTGAACAGGATCCGCGGGCCGCTCGCCGCGGGCGTCGGCAGCTCCGGCGGCGGCGGCGGGCGGTACGCCGACACGGCCGTCGGCGGCGCCACCCGCGGCACCGCCGGCAACTCCACCCGCACGGGGATCACCGTCGGCGCCGCCCGCGGCTGCGGCCGCGGCGCGACCGGCGGCTCGGCCGTCTGGCCGGCGAAGCCGTCGGCCCCGCGGGCGCTGCGGTAGCCGAGGAGGTGGTACTCCCACAGCGCCTGCTTCGCCACGTCGCGCACCACCGGCGCCGGGTCCGCTTCCGCCGCCGCCTCCAGCGCCGACCCCGCCAGCGGGAACACCGTGCGGTAGCCGCCGAGGGCGTCGGCCGCGTCGGCCCGGACGTGCGCCGCCGGGTCCCGCTGGAGCGTCGCCACCAGGGCCGGAATCACGTCCGCCTGGGCGCGCGGGTCGGCGTCGCGCAGCTCGGCCACGGCCGACCGGCGGCGCTTCTCGTCGGGGTCGGTTCGGAGGGTCGTGACGAGGGTGCGGACCTGCGCGTCGGACTTCCCCTTCCCCTTCGACCAGAACGGGTTGGCGTCGGCCCGGGGTGCGAGGGCGACGAGCAGGACGAAGGCAGTCGCGCGGGTGACGTTCAAGGTGGTGCTCCTGCGGGCGCGGCGTTCCTCCTCATGGCATCGGACGGCGGCGCGGTTGTCAGCGGCAGTTCGGCGCGGAAGTGCCGGCCGGCGCGGCGGCGCGGCGGCGCAGCTGGCGCATCGGGCGCGGACGGACCCCCCGAGCCGGCCCCGTCAGGGGTCGGAGCCCACACGCGCGAATTGGCTCCGACCCCTCACGGGGCCGGCTCGCCGGGCCGATTCTTCTCGAATTCTTTTCGCGCTCACGCCTTACGCCCCCGCCGCCGGCCGCTATACTATTCACTCCGTTTGATCGCTCTCGACCCGGGTACGACCATGGCCGACACCCCCCGACCCCCCGCCGGCGCCCCCATGAACGGGGCCGACATCCTCGTCGAGAGCCTCATCCGCCACGGCGTCGAGGTCGTATTCGCCTACCCGGGCGGCGCCAGCATGCCCATCCACCAGTCGCTCACCAAGGTGGAGGGGCGGCTGCGCACCATCCTGCCGCGGCACGAGCAGGGCGGCGGGTTCATGGCCCACGGCTACGCCCGCACCACCGGCAAGGCCGGCGTCTGCTTCAGCACCA
>DASPHQ010001034.1:0-9826 GCA_035629595.1 Urbifossiella sp.
CGGTCTGATACCGAATCCGATTGATCCGTCGCCGTTCGCCGCAAGTGCCGTCCGGGCAAGGACTCGGGTCGTGCCCGGCACGGCGGCGTCGTTCCAACAGTGATTCCTCCAGTTGACTCAATGCTTCTGGGACGGGGTCCCCCCCTTTCCCTGGAACCAAGTATCCCCGCCCGAATGACGCGGGCGGCGAACGGCAACGAATCAACCCGATGTGGTATGAGCCCCGGCCGCGAGGACGCGGGTGTCGCCGGCACGGCGGGTGAGGCCGATGCGGTCGAGGTACTCGCAGATCGGCACCGCATATTTCCGGGTGGTGCCGAGCGCGTCGCGGATCGCCGCGACCGTCGCCCCGGGGGTCGCCGTTAGCAGCGCCGTCACCTTCGCCCGCAGTTCCGCCTCCGCCGCCGCGTGAAGGTACAGGTCCGCGGCGAGCTTCACCAACTCCCCCTCGGCCACGGCCACGTCAAAAATGTCGGCGAGGGCAGCCGCGTGCCCTCCGGCGAACTCCTTCGGCTCCGGCGGGGTGAACCCGGCGGCGGCGTGCGCGGCCACGATCCGCTCCTTCAGCTTCCGCTGGTTCGCGGAAAGTTTCGGCTTGAAGTCCGCCCGCGCCACCCGCCGCCCGTCGCCGACGAATTGCTTCGCACCGAGCAACCGGTCGATCACGGCCTGCACCACCGGTTCGTCCGCAGCCGCGTGGAGGACCGCGGCGAGCTTCTGCCGGTCGTGGCTGGTGTGGAGCGGGAACTCGGCGTGAAGCGCGGCGAGGGCGCGGAGTGCGGTCGTTTCCAGTTCCGCGACGCGCTCGGCGGCGAGCACCACGCGGCGGCCCGGCGGCAGACTCATTTCGACCAGCCCACCCGCCGCGGCGACCCGGCTCGTCACAGCGCTGACGTCGGCCGCCGGGATGCCGGCGGCGCGCGGCAGGTCGTGCGGGTCGAGGCCGCTGCTGCCGGCGAACCACGCGGCGGCGACGAGGCGGTCCGCGGGGTCGGACGACTCCAGCCGCTCGACGTTTACGAGGGCGTCGAGGTGCCGGCGGCGGAGTTTCCGCGCGGTGGGCTGAAGTACGGTCCCGCCGCCGAGGGTGTGTTCCGCCGACGAGTCGCGGACGACGAACGGTTGCCCCCACGCGGCGGTGACGGGTTCTGCGAGGAACAATTGCGCCATGGCGGCGCCGCCGGGCTCGACGCGGTCGGCGTCGAGGAGCGAAACGGCCCCCATGACTTCGGCCGTGCCGACGTGGACGCGGACCGGCAGGCGGTGCTTCAGCGCCCGCGGGGCACCGCGGGCGGCGCGCAATCGAACGGTGAGCACGGTTGACGGCACGACCGCGCCCGCGGCGGCGAGTTCCTGCCCGCGGCGGACGCGGTCGTGCGGCACGCCGGCGAGGTTCACCGCCGCCCGCTGGCCGCGCCCGACTCCCGCGACCGCGGCACCATGGTGGTTCAGCCCGCGCGCCCGCACCCGCTCAACTGTGCCGTCGCCGGTGTGCCAGTCGAGTTCGTCGCCGACGGTGAGCCGGCCCGCCAGCACGGATCCGGTGACAACGGTGCCGTGCCCCTGGACGACGAACGCCCGGTCGATCGGCATGCGAAACGGCCCGTCGGTGGCACCTGCGACCCGCCCGGCTGCGGCGCGGAGGGCGTCCCGCAGGGCGTCGATCCCGTCTCCGGTCTGCGCCGACACGGGGACTACGGCTGCGTCTTCGAGGCCGGTGCCGCGGAGCAGCTCGCGGACTTCCAGCCCGACGACCTCGCGGGTGGTGTCGTCCACGAGGTCGGCCTTGGTTACTGCGACGACGCCGTGTCGGACGCCGAGGAGGTGGAGGATGTCGAGGTGCTCGCGCGTCTGCGGCATGACCGAGTCGTCGGCCGCGACGACGAGGAGGGCAAGGTCGATGCCGGTGGCCCCGGCGAGCATGTTCTTGACGAACCGCTCGTGCCCCGGCACGTCGACGACGCCGAGTTTGAGGTCGCCGAGGGCGAGGCGGGCGAAACCGATGTCGATGGTGATGCCGCGGGCTTTTTCTTCCGGGAGGCGGTCGCAGTCGGTGCCCGTCAGGGCGCGGACGAGGGTGGTCTTGCCGTGGTCGATGTGGCCGGCGGTGCCGAGGATCAGGTGGCGCGGCATGAGGGCATTGTACCCGCCGCGGTTGGTCTAGCCCGGCGGCGCGTATTTGGGTATGGTCGCGCGACCGCGGGAGGGCTTGACATGGACGGAGTGCCGGTGGATTACGCGGTTAAGGGAGTCGTACTGCACGGGAAGGTCGTTCTCGATGCCCCTGTGCCGATGCCGGACGGAACGCTCGTGACTGTCCGGCTCTACGACCCGGGTGAGTTGCCCGGCGAGGGCGACGTACCGGAGTCGATCAAGGACCGCTTGTACAAACTGTACGCGATGGTCGATCTCCAAGGAATCAAGCTCAAGGTTCTGGAACGGGCGATCAAGGGACAGGGCGGGCAGGAGGCGGCATGACGCCCGGTCTGCTCGACACCGATATCCTGATCGCGTACCGAGAGACGGATGACGCGGCCGTGGCATTCGTGCAGCGCGTCCGTGAGACGGAAAACCCGCAGGTCAGCCAGGCATCGGTGTTGGCGCTCCTGGCGTGGTGTCCTGACGCGGACGACCGAATTCGGGTCGATGCGTTCTTGAGCCCGGTCAAGATTCACACGCTGTCCGCGTCCGTCTCCCACAAAGCCGTTTCGCTGATGCGCGGCCTACCGGCCCCCTCCCGCATCACGCCGATCGACGGTCTCGTTGCCGCGACGGCCGTTTTGCTGAAACTACCCCTGTATGCCCTCGCCCCGGAGCGCTATGCCGGCGTCCCGGGGCTGACCGTATTTCCCGCCCGCTGACCCGCGAGGACCGCCATGCTCGGCACGACGCTCAACCCCAAGGAATTCCTGGCCCGGGTCGCCGCCGAACTCGGCCGCATCGACCCCCGCGAGGTCCAGAAGCTCGCCGACCTCATGTGGGAGCGCTACCAGGCCGGCCGGTTCGTGTTCGTCATCGGCAACGGCGGCAGCGGGTCGAACGCCTCCCACTTCTGCGAGGACATCGGCAAGGGCACCCTCGCCCGCAAGTTCTTCGACGACGACACCAAGCGGCGGTTCAAGATCCTCAGCCTCACCGACAACACGCCGTACATCCTCGCGTGGGGGAACGACGAGGGCTTCGATCGCGTCTTCTCCGAGCAGCTGAAGAACCTCGCCTCGCCCGGCGACCTGCTCGTCGCCATCAGCGGCAGCGGCAACAGTCCGAACATCCTCCGCGCCGTGGACTGGGCCAACGCCCACGGCCTCACCACCTTCGGCTGCACCGGCTTCACCGGCGGGAAGCTCCGCGAGACGGCCCACCACACGTTCCACGTCCCGCTCGACGACATGGGGATCGTGGAGAGCATCCACCTGACGGGGTTCCACTGGGTCGTGGACGACCTGCACCGGCGCGTGTCGCTGTAGGAGCGCCACAGCCCGGGGACGGCCGTCCCCGGGCTTTCCCTATCAACTCAGCCGTGCCACGATGGCATCGGTGAACTGTGTCGTGGTCGCGGTGCCGCCGATGTCGGCGGTGCGGACCTCCCCCTCCGTCAGCACCCCTTCCACGGCCGCGACGATCCGGTCGGCCGCGGCTCCCTCGCCGAGGTCGCGCAGCAGCTCGACCGTCGGCATCACCAGCGGCAGCGGGTTGGCCTTGTCCGGCGGCACCATCTCGTGCCCGGCCCCGTACACCGCCTCGTACACCCGCACGCCGTCGCCGTGGTTCACCGCCGCCGTCGCGCTCACGCCGCCGACCAGCCCCGCCCCCAGGTCCGACAGCAGGTCGCCGTACAGATTCCCCGCCGCCATCACCTCGAACTGCTGCGGCCGGGTCACCAACTGCGTACAGGTGTTGTCCACGATTAAATCCTTCGCGGCGATGTCGGGGAAGTCGGCGGCGACGCGGCGGAAGCAGTCGAGGAACAGGCCGTCGGACAGTTTGAGGATGTTCGCCTTGTGGATGCAGTGGACCGTCCCGCGGCCGGTGCGGCGGGCCAGCTCGAACGCGAACCGGAAGAACCGCAGGCTCGTCGCCGCGGTGACGATCTTGAAGCTCTGCACTACGCCCGGCACCAGCTCGTGCTCGCTGGCCGTGTACAGGTCTTCGGTGATCTCGCGGACGAGCAGGAAGTTCACCCCGGTGAACCGGCTCGCCAGCCCGGCCAGGTTGCGGACCGGCCGGACCGACGCGCTCAGCCCCAGCCGGCGGCGGAACGCGACGTTGAAGTTGGTCGGCGGCGCCGCCCCCTTCGGGGTGAGGAGTTTCGTCTTGAGCGCCACGCCGCGGTTGCGGACGGCGGCGAACACGCCGTCGGGGAGCGCGTCGAGCCCCTGGTCGAGTGCGGCCCGGCCGGCGGTAACGACCTCGAATTGAATCGCGACACCCGCGGCGTCGAGGATACGGCGAACGGCCGCTTCCTGGTCGTGGCCGACGCCGCCGCCCTGGACGAACACCACCGAATGCATGGCCGGTCCCCGTTGGTGCCGCGGTCGCCGGTATGATACCGGCCCCACCCTTCCTCGGAGCGACCATGCCGCCCGCCTGGCTGACCGTGGGCGACGAGGTGGCCGCCGCGCTCGCCGCCGGCCGGCCGGTCGTCGCGCTCGAATCGACACTCATCACACACGGCCTGCCGTGGCCGACGAACCGTGACACGGCGCGGGACGCCGAGGCCGCGGTCCGCGCCGGTGGCGCAGTCCCGGCGACGGTCGCGGTGTGGCACGGCCGGCCGACGGTCGGGTTGAGTGCGGTTCAGCTCGACGAACTGGCGCGGGCAGAGGGCGTGTGGAAGGCGAGCCGCCGCGACCTGGGAGCGGCCGTCGGGCTCGACCGGCTGGCGGCGACGACGGTGAGCGCGACGATGATACTCGCCCACGCCGCCGGGGTGCGCGTGTTCGCCACCGGCGGCATCGGCGGGGCGCACCGGCCCACGGACGGCGCCGCGGTGAGCTGGGACGTGTCCGCGGACTTGACCGAACTGGCCCGCACGCCGGTGCTGGTGGTGTGCGCCGGAGCCAAGAGTATCCTCGACCTGCCGCGGACGGTCGAACACCTCGAAACGCTCGGCGTCCCCGTGCTGGGCTACCGGACGGATCGCTTCCCGCGGTTCACCGTCGCCGACGACGCGGACGGACTACCGGTGTCGGCGCAGGTCGAGACGCCGGCCGAGGCGGCGGCGGTGTTCGCGGCTCACGTCCGGCTCGGCGGTGGTGGGGTGTTGCTGGCGCAGCCGTGCCCGATGGACGTGGCAGTGCCGGCGGACGTGTACGCCGCCGCGCTCGCGGAGGCTCTCGCGGACGCGGATCGGGAGCGAGCGCACGGGCCGAAGGCGACGCCGTTCGTCCTCGCCCGGCTCGCCGAGCTGACCGCGGGACGAATCCTCGCGGCGAACCGCGCGCTGATCGTCGCCAACGCCCGTCTCGCGGTGGAGGTGGCCGTCGCACTCAGGGGTTGAAAGCCCCGGGACGGCCGTCCCAGGGCTTGCAATTCCTCACTCCTTCGGCGGGCAGGCGTAGCTCCGAATCACGACCAGAACGGCGACCACGCCGACGACCGCGAGTGCAAGCAGCGGCAGCCCGTAGTCGTTGAACGCCGGCTCCGGGAACTTCACCGCGGGCACCGTCGTCGCGGCGGGCTTCTCCGCTTTCGCGTCGTCCGTCTTGGTCTCCACCTTCGGCTCCACCGGCGGTTCGGCCTTCGGCGCCGGCGACGGGGGCATCGGCGGCTCGGCCTTCGGCGCCGGCGGCGGTTCGACCTTCGCCACGGCCTTCGACGCCGGCTCCGGGACCGGGTTTGTCTTCGGCGTCGGCATCGGCGCCGGCTCGACCTTCGTCACCGTCTTCGGCGTGTCGTCCACCTTCGGCGTGACGACGACCGGCGGCGTGGCCTTCTTCTTGGTGGTGGGCGCGGCCTTGAGGCGCGGCGCCGGCGCGACGGGGACGCCCGGGACGGGGTCGTCCTGGGCGGCGACGGGGGCCAACAGCGCGAGCGCGAGCAGTGTTCGCACGACGGAACCTCCGGGGCGGCCGGGGAGAGGGACGGCCGTGCGTGGTGATGCGGGGCAACATACGGCCCGCACCCGGCCCCGGCTACGGCCGCTCCCCGAGCTGCCACGCGAAGCGGAACAGATTGCGAGCGTCCACGTAGCGGCTGTCGTTTGACGTGGCGCCGAGCACGACCACGATGCGGTGGGTGCCGTCGCGGCGTCCGCTGGCCACGAGGCACGACCCGGCCGCGTTCGTGGTGCCGGTCTTCACCCCGTCGTAACCTTCGATGCCGAGGAGGCGGTTGGTGTTGTCCCACACCAGCGTGCGCGTGGTGCCGTCGGCCGCGGTGACGGTGCAGGAGTGGCGGCGGGTCGTGACGATGGTGCGGAACAGTTCGTCGCGCAGCGCCGCGACGGCGAGGGCGGCGAGGTCGCGCGGGGTGGAGCGGTTCAGGCCGAGGCCGTGCGGGTCGAGGTAGCGGGTGTTCGTCATCTTTAGCGCCGCGGACTCGCGGTTCATGGCGGCGACGAACGGCGCGGCCGGGTCCGCGTCGTCTTTCGCCCCGGCAGGGAAGCGGCCGGCAAAGTGCTCGGCGAAGGCGCGGGCGGCGTCGTTCCCCGACGGCAGCATCAGGCCGTACAGGAGGTCGCGAACGGTCACCTTTTCGCCGGCCTTGATCTTCGCCGAAGTGCCGCCGGTGCCCGCCGCCTTCGCGGAGAACGTGACCACCTCGTCGAGCACCTTCGCGTCGGCGGCGGCGAGCTTGAGGACGAGCCAAGCGGTCATGATCTTGGTGGTGCTGGCGATGGCCAGCGGTTCAGCCGGGTCGGCAGCGGCGAGGATGGCCCCGGTGCGGCCGTCGGCCACCGCCCACCCGCGCGCCGACACCACCGGCGGGCCGTCGGCGCGGTCCGGCGGCATCCGCGGCGGCAGCGGTTCCGGCTGGGCGAGCGCCAGGAGCAGCAGAAGGGTGGGCGTCATGGCCGGCTCCGGTGGGTGACGTGATTCCGCCAGCGTACCCGGCGGCGCGGCCGGGGGAAAGGTGCTGGTTGCGGCCGGGCCGGCGCGGTAGAGTGGAAAAACTTCCCGCCCCGGATCACGTCCATGCCGTCCGCCCGCTGGGCCGCCCTCGTCGTTCTTACCGCTTCGCCCCCGGCCGCGGTCGCGCAGCCGGCCGGCGACGAGTTCTTCGAGAAGACCGTCCGCCCCGTGTTGGTCGAGCGCTGCCTGCCGTGCCACGCCGCCGACAAGGCCAAGGGCGGGTTGCGGCTCGACACCCGCGAGAACGTGCTGAAGGGCGGCGACTCCGGCCCCGCGGCCGTGCCCGGCAAGGTGGGTGACAGTGCGTTGGTGAAGGCGATTCGCTACGCCGACGACCTGCGGATGCCGCCGAAGGAGAAGCTGCCGGACCGCGAACGGCTGGCGCTCGAGCGCTGGATCGAGACGGGACTGCCGTGGCCGGCGCAGGAGGTGCTGAAGGCAACGGACGCGATCGAGAAAGCCGCCGCGGCGCACTGGGCGTTCCACCCGGTGAAGCGCCCCACGACCGGGAAGTCGATCGACGACTTCATCGCCGCGACGCACCGTGACAAGGGGTTGTCACCGTCCCCGCCGGCCGACAAGCGCACCCTCATCCGCCGCGCCACGTTTGACCTCCACGGGCTGCCGCCGACGCCCGAAGAAGTGGAAGCCTTCGAGAAAAACGCGGCCCCCGACGCTTACGAGAAGCTGATCGACCGGCTGTTGGCGTCGCCGCGGTACGGCGAGCGCTGGGGGCGGCACTGGCTCGACGTGGCCCGATACGCCGACAACAAGGGGTACGTGTTCTTCGAGGGGAAGGAGTACCCGTGGGCGTGGACCTACCGCGACTGGGTGATCGACGCCCTCAACCGCGACGTGCCGTACGACCGCTTCATCACCGCCCAGCTGGCCGCGGACCTGGCGATGCCGGCCGACCGCGCCGCGCTCGGGTTCCTGACCGTCGGCGGGCACTTCGTCAACAACACCCACGACATCATCGACGACCGCATCGACGTGGTCACCCGCGGGCTGATGGGCCTGACGGTGGCGTGCGCCCGCTGCCACGACCACAAGTTTGACCCCGTACGGTCCGCGGATTATTACGCCCTCTACGGCGTGTTCCGCAGCACCACCGAGCCCGTCGTGCCGCCGCTGCTGAACGCCGCGCCACAGACGGGCGAGTACGAACTTTACGAGGCCGAGCTGAAGCTGCGGCAGGCGGCACTCGACCGCTTCGTAACCGCCCGCCACACCGAACTGGTGACCGGCGGCCGCACCCGTGCCGCCGAGTACCTGTTGGCGGCACACGCGGGCCGCAACGTACCCCCGGCCGACGACTTCATGCTGATCGCCGACCGCGGCGACCTGAACCCGGCGATGACGACCCGGTGGCGGCAGTTCCTCACCGACACGAAGCGCCGCCGCGACCCGGCGTGGCAGCCGTGGCACGCCCTCGCGGAGCTGCCGGAGGTGGGGTTCCGCGAGAAGGCGGCCGAGGTGCTGAAGGCGAACCCGCCAGCGAACAAGCTGGTGAAGCAGGCGTTCGCGTCCGCCCCCGAGTCGATGAAGGATGTGGCGGCGCGGTACGGCAAGCTGCTGGCGTCAGTCGCTTCCCCGACACCAAACCCCGACCCGGACGCGGAGGCGCTGCGGCGCGTGTTTTACGGCCCCGACGCCCCCGCCGACGCACCGCTGGCGCTGGACTGGGGCTTCCTGTCGCTGTTCCCCGACCGCGGCTCGCAGGGCGAGTACCAGACGCTCCTCCGCGGCGTCGAGAACTGGATGCTGAAGGGTCCGCCGCGAGCGATGGCGCTGGCCGACGCCGAGCGACCCTATCAGCCGCGCATCTTCGAGCGCGGCCAGCCGGGCCGCGTGGGCGCGGAGGTGCCTCGGCAAGTTCCGAAGGTGGTGAACCCGCAGCGCCGCCCGTTCGGCCCCGGCAGCGGTCGGCTCGACCTGGCGCGCGAGGTCGTGTCGCCGTCCAACCCGCTGACAGCGCGGGTGTTCGTGAACCGCGTGTGGATGCACCACTTCGGCGTCGGCCTCGTCACCACGCCCGGCGACTTCGGCCTCCGCGGCGACGCGCCGAGCCACCCGGTACTGCTCGACTGGCTGGCCGCCGAGTTCGTGGACGGCGGCTGGAGCATGAAGCGCCTCCACCGCCTGATCATGCTGTCGGAGACATACCGCCGGTCGAGTGCTTCGACGGACGCGAACGCCGATCCCGAGAACCGCTGGCTCGGCCGACAGAACCGTCGCCGATTGGAGTTCGAGCCGCTGCACGATGCGGTTCTCGCGGTGTCCGGGTCACTCGACACAAAGCTCGGCGGCCCGCCGGTATCGCGGTTCGGTTCCCGCCGCCGCGCCGTATACGGCTACACCGACCGACTCGAATTCCCGACACTGCTGACGACGTTCGACGTGCCGAACCCTGCGGCGAGTGTCCCAGAGCGGACCGCGACGACGGTCGCACCGCAGGCACTGTTCCTGATGAACGGCCCGTTCGCCCGCGACGCGGCCAAGCGACTGGTGGCACGGCCGGACGTGCAGCTACTGACCGAATCGGGGTCGAAGATCGACCGCGTGTACCGGATCGTGTACGGTCGGCCACCGTCGGCCGCAGAAGGTGAGTTGGCCCGGGCGTTCGTTGCCCGTGGTCCCGAGCGCTGGGCCGACCTCGCTCACGCACTGCTGCTGACCAACGAGTTCGCGTTCGTGGATTGAAGTGGGGCCGGTTTCCAACCGGCCTGGGTACGCAAGGCCGGTTGGAAACC
>DASPHQ010001035.1:0-6786 GCA_035629595.1 Urbifossiella sp.
TCGCGGTGCATTCGGCGAAGGACATGTCGACGACGCTGCCGCCTGGCCTCGGCATCGCCGCAGTGCTGCCGCGCGAGGATCCGCGCGATGTGTTCGTCAGCCGCAAGGCGAAGTCGCTGCAGGAATTGCCGCCGGGGGCGGTGGTCGGCACCGCATCGCTGCGGCGGCAGGCGATGGTGAAGCGGCTGCGGCCGGATGTTTCGGTGGTGCCGCTGCGCGGCAACGTCGAGACGCGGCTGCGGAAGCTGGAGGAGAACGACCTCGACGCCATCATCCTGGCCGAGGCCGGGCTGGTGCGGCTCGGGCTCGCCGACCGCGTCACCGAGGTGCTGGACGCGACGTGGATGCTGCCCGCGGTGGGGCAAGGCGCAATCGGCCTGGAGTGCCGCTCCGACGACGCCGACACCATCGACGCGGTGCTGGCGCTGACGGACGCGGACACGTTCGCGCGGGTGACCGCCGAGCGCGCCATGCTGGCGGCGCTCGGCGGCGGCTGCCTCGTCCCGATCGGCACCACGTCGAGCATTGACGGCGGGACGCTGACGATCCGCGGCATGGTGTTGACGCCGGACGGCCGGCGGAAGGTGTCGGCGACGCACGCCGGCCCGGCCGACGCGCCGCTGGCGACGGGTCAGGAGCTGGCCGCGATGCTCCTCGCCGAGGGGGCGGGGGAACTGCTCACGTGACCGATCCCGCCCCCGGGGCGTTGCCCCGGGCTATCCTGTCCCAGGCCGTTGGCCTGAAAACCGGCCGCCCCTCTTCAGCCCGAAGGGTTGGGACAACATAGCCCGGGGCAACGCCCCGGGTGCATCACCCGCCCGGCCGCATGACCGCCCCCGTCTTCACCCTCGACCGCGCCACCGTCGCCCGGCCCGGCGGCCCCGCCGTCCTCACCGACTTCTCGTGGACCGTCCGCGAGGGCGAGACGTGGGCCGTCACCGGCCCCGTCGGCGGCGGCAAGTCCACCCTCGCCGACGCCCTGCTCGGCCGCATTCACCTGCGCGCCGGCGAGCTGTCGTGGCCGCTCCTCGACCGCCTCCGCGCCGCCGGCCGCGACGTGAAGTACGTCTCGGACGTGGCCCGGCACGTTCCCTTCCAGGAGAACAGCCGGCTGTTCAGCTACGCCGGCCACTACTACCAGCAGCGGTTCGAGTTCGCCGACGCCGACGAGCCGCTGTCGCTCGGCACGTTCCTCCGCAGCGGCAGCCCGGCGCCGGCCGACGAGGTCGCCACGGTCGCCGCACGGCTCGGCCTCGCGGACCGGCTCGACCAGCCGTTCATCACGCTGTCGAACGGCCAGACGCGCCGGGCGCGGATCGCGCGGGCGCTGCTCGGGCACCCCGAACTGCTGGTGCTCGACGACCCCTTCCTCGGCCTCGACGCGGCCGGCCGGGAGGACGTGACGGCGTTCCTCGGCCGGCTGGTCGGCGAGGGGCTGCGGCTGGTTCTGGTCTGCGCCGCGGACGCGGTGCCGGGGTGGGTCACGAATCAGCTGTCGCTGAGTGGACAGTGGACAGTGGGCAGTGGACAGATGAGAACGAGCGAAGTGCCGACGCCGCCCGCCGGTGCCGGTTCCTCACTGTCCACTGCCCACTGTCCACTGTCCACTGTGATCGAGCTCCGCGACGTGACCGTCCGCCACGGCGGCCGTGTGCTCCTCGACGACGTCACCTGGACCGTCCGCGCCGGCGAGAGGTGGGCCGTCCTGGGGCCGAACGGCAGCGGCAAGACGACGCTGCTGAGCCTCCTGTGCGGCGACCACCCGCAGGCGTTCTCCAACGACGTGCGGCTGTTCGGCCGACGCCGCGGCACCGGCGAGCGCATCTGGGACGTGAAGCGCCCCGTCGGCCTCACGTCGCCCGAGTTCCACCTGTACTTCACCGGCCCGCTCACGGCCGAACGCGCCGCCGCCTCCGGCTTCTTCGACGGCGTCACCGACCACGCCACCACGCCCGAGCAGGACGCGACGGCGGCCGGGCTGTTCGCCGACTTCGGGCTGTCGGCCCTGCGCGACCGACCGTTCCGGCAGCTCTCGACCGGCGAGCAGAAGCTGGTGCTGCTGGCCCGCGCGCTGGTGAAGCGGCCGCGGCTGCTCATCCTCGACGAGCCGTTCCAGGGCTTCGACGCGGACACGGTTCGGCGCTGCCGCGACTGGCTCGACGCCAACCTCGGCGCCGATCAAACGTTGTTGTTCGTGAGCCACCACCCGCCGGAGCTGCCGCGCACGGTGACACGCACGCTGCGCCTGGACGCGGGGCGGGCGACGGTCGAGTGACGGTCGCGTATCCTGTCGGAACCCCTCTCCGCACCCGGAGCGCCTCATGCGTGCCTTCCACGTCGCGGCCGTCGTCCTGCTCGCCGCCGCGCCCGCGGCCGCCCAGAACAAGCGGCCGATGACGGTCGACGACCTCTACGCCTTCAAGCGCGTCGCCGCCCCGCAGATCAGCCCCGACGGCAAGCACGTCGCCTACCAGGTCGGCACCGTCAGCCTCGAAGCGAACAAGAGCACGACGGCACTGTGGGTCGCCGCGACCGACGGCAAGACGCCGCCGAAGCAACTCACCGACCCGAAGGGGAAGCGCGACGCCGCCCCGCGCTGGAGCCCGGACGGCAAGACCATCCTGTTCGAGTCCACGCGCTCCGGCAGTTCGCAGCTGTGGACCGTCCCCGCGGCCGGCGGCGAGCCGAAGCAGCTGACCGAGGTCAGCACCGGCGCCGCGACCGGCGTCTGGTCGCCGGACGGCTCGCACGTGGCGTTCGTGTCGGCGGTGCACCCGGAGTTCAGCACGCTGCCGTTCGCCGAGAGCGACGCGAAGAACAAGGCGAAGGATGAGGCGGCCGAGAAGAATCCGGTGAAGGCCAAGGTGTTCACCAAACTGTTCTACCGCCACTGGGACGAGTACGTCGGCGACAAGCGGCAGCACCTGTTCGTGCAGCGGGTGAAGTACCTGCCGCACGAGTCGCCCGCGAGCCCGGACGCGGCGTTCAAGCCGCGCGACGTGACGCCCGGCGACCGCGACGCCTACCCGACGAGCATGACGTTCAGCGGCACCGAGGACTTCACGTTCACGCCCGACAGCCGGCACCTCGTCTTCACCGCGGTGCCGGCGAAGGACGAGGCCTGGAGCACCAACTACGACCTGTGCCGCGTGGACATCGGCAACACGAATACCGCATGGGCGACGCTGACGACGGCGAACCTAGCCGCGGACGGCCAGCCGCGGTTCAGCCCGGACGGCAAGAAGCTGGCGTGGCGGGCGCAGAAGAAGGCCGGGTACGAGGCGGACGAGTGGGACGTGTTCGTGGCGGACGTGGCGGCCGACGGCACGCCGACGGGCGAGCCGAAGAACGTGACCGCCGCCCCCGACAACTCGGTGAACGAGTTCGTGTGGGGGCTCGGGGGCGACGCCCTGTGGGTGACCCGCGACTACCGCGGGGAGGTGAACATCGGCCAGGTCCGACTCGCCGACCCGGGGCAAATCCCGGTCTCCCAACCGTCCGGCCAGTGCTCGGGGCTGTCGGTGTCCCGCGACGCGACCCGCATGACGTACCTGCACGCCAAGATGAACGCCCCGGCCGAGGTCGCACTCTCGGTCAGCCGGAACGGCATCCCCGATGCGGTCGGGGGTCCGTCGCTCAGCCGCGCCAACGAAGCGCTCCTCGCGCAGCTCGACCTGCCGCGGCCGGAGTCGGTCACCATCGCGGTGGAGGGCGGACGGGGGATGCAGATGTGGGTGCTGAAGCCGCCGGGCTTCGACTCGAACAAGAAGTGGCCGGTAGTGTACCTCGTCCACGGCGGGCCTCAGGGGGCGTGGGAGGACGCGTGGAGCTTCCGCTGGAACCCGTCGCTGTGGGCGGCGCAGGGGTACGTCGTGGTGCTGCCGAACCCGCGCGGGTCCACCGGGTTCAGCCAGTCGTTCGTGGACGAGATCAGCGGCGACTGGGGCGGCAAGTGCTACCGCGACCTCGTCGCCGGCCTCGACTGGGTGGAGAAGCAGCCCTACGTGGACAAGGAGCGGATGGCGTCGGCGGGGGCGAGCTTCGGCGGGTACATGATGAACTGGTTCGCGGTGAACGACATCAGCAAGCGGTTCAAGTGCCTGATCACGCACTGCTCGGTGTGGAACTTCGAGAGCATGTGGGGGACGACGGACGAGCTGTGGTTCGACGAGCACGAGCACGGCGGGCTGCCGTGGCAGGTGCCGGGGAAGTACCGCGAGTTCAGCCCGCACGTCCGCGCCGGGGAGCTGGCGAAGTACAAGACGCCGATGCTGGTGATCCACAACGACCTGGACTTCCGCTGCCCGATCGGCCAGGGGCACGAGCTGTTCAGCGCGCTGCAGCGGCAGGGCGTGCCGTCGCGGTTCGTGAACTTCCCCGACGAGGGGCACTGGGTGCTGAAGCCGAAGAACGGCGCGTACTGGCACCGCGAGGTGTTCGGCTGGCTGGCGCGCTACGCCCCGCCGGGTGGGCGCTGATCCGGGACGAACTGCGCCGCCCACGCGGCGTCGTCCGGCGCGAGCCGGGGGACGGGCTTCTCCTCGTAGATCGAGTACCCGAACCCGGCCCCGTCGTAGACCCGGTGGAGCAGCGCCTGGAGGTCGATCGTCGCGGCCGGCTCGCCGGCCCGGACGGGAATCGGGATGCGCGGCAGCGGCTCCCGCAGGCCGACCGGCCACACGTCCGCGTGCGGGCGGGTCTCGGCCCGGCTTACCACGGCGTAGTAGTCGCACGCCGGCAGATCGCCCCACGGCATCCGCGGGCCGCCGCGGAGCAGGTCGATCTCGACCAGGTTCGCCGGCGAGTCCAGGATGCGGCGGACCTTCGCCAGGTAGGCGTCGCGGTCGGCGCCCCGCTCCTTGTTCGACGGGCTCAACAGCTTGATCGTCGTCACCACCTCGCCGCCGACCCGGTCGCGGACTTCCAGGTAGACGGAGTGTTCCTCGTCGCGAACGGGGGCGGTAATGCGGACCGCGGCCGGCGCGACGAGTTCGGCCGTGGCCGTGCCGCCGCCGACCGGGAACGGGTTCCGGGCCGAGGCGATCGTCACGTCCGGCCGGCCGAGTAGCGAGCGGCCGTCGTCGATGTCGTGGATGTAGACGTGCTCCTCGACCCGGACGACGTACCGGGGCAAGAGCTGCGGGGTCAGCAGCTCCCGCATCGTCACCAGGAATGTGTTGTGGAAGTCGTGCCACGAGCCCGGCTGCTCGAGGTACGGGTTCATTCCCGGGGACGGCATCGGCGGCCCTCCGCGGCGCGGGACGAGGGTCGTTCTACCCGCGCTCGCCCGGGAATATCGGCTCCGGCCCGGGATCGTGACGGGTGAATCGCCCGCACCTCGTCCGAGCGACCTCCCATGCGGTACGCGTTCCTGGCCGCGGTGCTCGCGGCCGCCGGGTGCGGCCCCCTCCACCAGCCGATGCCGGCCCGGCTCGACGACCAGGCCCAGAAGGACGTCGATGCCGCCTGGGACGCCGCCCTCACCCCCGTCGGCAAGTACGACCGCAACCGCTGGCTCGACGCCCTCGTCGGCACCCACGCCTACCAGGCCGGGGTGGACACTTTCACCCTGCGGAGCGAGAAGGCGTTCGCCGGCGGGCGGGTGGTCATGGAGGTCCACGCCGACCGCGCCCGGCCGGGCGACGACCGGTTCGTGGTCACCGTGTTCGACGCCGCGGGCGCCGTCGCCCGGCAGGAGCGCTACTCGCGGGCGGACGTGGAGCAGGCGGTGCGGGATCTTCACCCGAACGACCGGGCCGGCGACGAGGCCGAGCGGGCCCGCCGGAAGGCGGCCGCGGAGGCCCGGTGGAAGCAGATCGAAGAGATGTTCCCGGTGCGAAAGGATGACCCGAAGTAGCGGCGTCACCGCCCCGCGGGGCGGGCCACCTGCTCCACGTCCGCGCCAGCGTCGGCCGGGCGCGGGTCGGCCAGGTCGGGGAAGGTCACCGACTGCACCACCGCGTCGGCCGGCGTCATCCCGGACAGCTCGCCGAGGCCGCCGGGGGCGTCGGCGAACGTCGCGGTGCCGACCGGCCGGCCCAGCTCCCGGGCGAACATCAACCACTTGTCCCAGTCCCACTCCCGCGCCGCCGCGTCGCCGCCCGGCCGCACCACCACCGTCGCCGCCCCGGCGTCGAAGTTGGCGTACCGGTTGGCCCCGCCGCGGCCCGGCTCCCACTTCAGCACCCGGTTCGGGTCGTCGAGGACCAGCTCGGTGCCGTCCACCTCGGCGATCGCCCGCCCCGCCCCCGGCACCCCCACGAACAACGACGCCTCGGCCGTCACCTCCGTGGGAACGAGACCGCTGGCGCGCATCTCGCCGATCCGGCCGCCGTGCAGCTCCACCACCGGGCCGCCGAGGAACGCCGTCACCCGGCTCAGCCGGACCCGCGACACGGGGCCGGCGTCGGCGGCGCGGCCGCCGGCCTTCGCCCAGACCAGCGGCCCGGCCACGGCCGTCACGCACTGGTCCAGGTCGAGGTCGAACGGCCGGCTCACCGGAACCGACAGCAACCGCCCGCGGCCGCGGACCAGGCACCGGTCGAACTCGATCTTCGGCGTCGGCCGGTTGGCCGCGGCCATCATCATCTCGCGGCTCGGGTCGGCCACCGCCACCACCGCGGCGGTCTTGCCGTCGGGCTCGTCCAGGGTGAACACGCAGTCCTTGAACTCGACGCTGCGGCCGGCCACGACCGTGACCGCGGCGACGGCGTCGTTCTTGGTCCCGGGCCGGAGCTGGAATTCGAGCCCCTTCAGCGTCAGCCGGCCCTCCCACAGCTTGAACAG
>DASPHQ010001036.1:0-8961 GCA_035629595.1 Urbifossiella sp.
TCACCTGCACGAACTGCGGCCGCGAGTACCACGTCCCGGAGGCGCTGGCCCGGCTGTCGCTGATCTGCAAGGGGTGCGCTCAGCGGCTGGTCGTGCCGGAAGTCAGCACCGACCCCGAGCCGCCGGAACCGCCGTTCGACCCGCCGGGAATGGTAGGTACGGTTGACCTGTTCCCGGACTCGGACGAGGTTCGCAGCAGTGCCACCGGCTTACGAGATGTTCCCGATCCTCAAGACTCTGTCGATTTGTTCCCGAAAGTGGACCTGGAGCCCACCGCCGGCGCGACCGACCAGCCGGCGCCCCGGAAGCGGGCCGCCGTCGTGGCGGGGCCGAAGCCGGTGTCGGTCGAGCGCGGGCGGGCGCTGGAACTCGTCGTCGATGTGATGGTGGGGCTGTTGCTGGCGGGCGTGGGAATGCTGCTCGGCGAGTTCGCCACCCGCAAGGGCACGGTCGAGGTGTTGCGCGAGGCCGGCTCGGCGCCGAAGTTTCCGCCGGTCGATCTCCTCCTGTGGCTCGGCTGCGTGGCGACGCCGGTGATGCTGTACGTGCTGTTCGTCAAGCGCGGGAAGTCGGTCGGGGCGTGGCTCCGCCGGCGGGCGCGGTAACCCCGCCGTCACGCCCGCGCCGGCTTCCCCGCCGGGGTCCGTTCCGCGAGGAAGCGCGCGACCGCGGCGTTGAACTCGTCCGGGTTTTCCAGGTTCGACAGGTGCCCCGCCCCCGCGACGGTCACGAACTCGCTGCCGTAGACCCGGCCGGCCATCGCCGCGGCCAGCGTCGGCGGCGTGACCGCGTCGTGTTCGCCGACGAGCACCAGTAGCGGCGCCGTGAGGGCGTCCAGGCCGGGGGCGGCGTCGGGCCGGTCGCGGAGGGCCGCGAGCGCCGCCGCGACGGCTTCGGGGTTCTGCTTCGCCGCCAGCGCCCGCACCGTGTCCGCCACGTCGGGCCGCTTCTCCCGCGTCTCCTCCCCGAGCAGCTTCGGCAGCATCGCGTCGACGATCGCCCCCGAGCCGTCGGCGCGGGCGATGGCGATGAGCTTGTCGCGGTTCCCCTTCGCGGCGGCGTCGTCGGGCTCGGCGCGGGTGTCGGCGAGGATGAGGCCGGCGAGGCGGTCGGGGAAGCGGCGGGCGAAGGCCATCGCCACGTACCCGCCCATCGACAGCCCGCCGACCACGACCCGGCCGCCGACGCCGAGCGTGTCCAGCAGTTCCGCGACGGCGTCGGCCGCGGAGTCGACCGACCACGGCTCCGGCGGCAGCGGCGACTTGCCGAAGCCCGGCAGGTCCGGGGCGATGACGCGGGCGGTGCCGGCCAGCGCCGCGAGTTGCGGCTTCCACATGTGCCGGTCCAGCGGGAAGGCGTGGAGCAGCACGAGCGTCGGGCCGGCGGCGGTGTCGGTGTAGGCGAGCGACATGGGCTTCTCTTCGGGGGGTGGGGCTCAACCGTGCTCGTCGGCCTGGAGGTGCGACTCCAGGAAGTACAGCGACTTGTCGAGGTAGCGGACGACGTCGGTCAGCAGGTCGGCGGTCCCGGCGTCGCCGTGCTCGTCGGCCTGGGCGATGCCGTTCCGCGTCTCGCGGGCGGCGGTGGCGTAGCGGTCGGCCATCACGTTCACCACGTCGAGCCCGGCGTGCGTCCCCTCGGGGAACTCGTCGAGCCGGGTGTTCGACGCCGCCATGCGGGCGGTCCCCTTCGCGGCGCCGCCGAGGGCGGTGATCCGCTCGGCGGTGTCGTCGATGAGCGGGTCGAGCCCCTCGGCGAGGGTGTCGAACATCGTGTGGAGGCTGTAGAAGTTCGGCCCCTTGACGTTCCAGTGGGCGTGCTTCGTCTGGGTGAACAGGTCGGTGAGCGTGGCGAGCTGCCGGTTCAGCATCGCGACGACGTGCTCGCGCGCGTCGGCCGACAGGTCGATGCGGGTGGGGAACCGGATGCCGGCGGGGGCCGTCGCTTTCATGGCGGTTGATCCTCGGGTTTCGCTACCGTACAGGAACTGAGCAAACCAGGTGCCACGGGCGAAAGCCCGGGGACGGCCGTCCCCGGGCTTGGGACGTACCCTGAACTCACCCCCCGCGCGGAACTTCTCTCATGCCGCCGTTCGCCGTCGCGCTGTACCACACCGACCCCGTCACCGGCCGGTTCATCCTCCACGCCATGCCGGTCATGATCGTGGTACTCTGCGTCCTCGCCATCGCCTACCGCTACTACTCGGCGTTCCTGGCGGCGACGGTCGCTGCGCTCGACGACAGCCGCGTGACGCCGGCGCACCGCTTCAACGACGGGCAGAACTACCACCCGACGAACAAGTGGGTGCTGTTCGGCCACCACTTCGCGGCGATCAGCGGGGCGGGGCCGCTGATCGGGCCGGTGCTCGCCATCCAGTACGGCTACGCCCCCGGGCTGGTGTGGCTCGTCATCGGCGTGTGCCTGGCGGGGGCGGTGCAGGACATGCTCGTGCTGGCCGCGAGCGTCCGCCGCGACGGCAAGTCGCTGGCCGAGATCGCCCGCCACGAGCTCGGCTTCCCCGCCGCGGTGATCGCCTCGATCGCCATCCTGTTCATCGTGGTGATCGCCCTGGCCGGCCTCGGCTTCGTGGTGGTGAAGGCGCTCGGCGGCGAGGACGTGAAGCTCCCCGCGGGGATGACGGTGACCATCCCCGGCGGACCGTTTGACGTCGCCGACGCCAACCCGCCGATGCAGCACGCCGCTGTCACCGAGACTGCGGACGGCGGCGCAGTCATCGACTTCCCCCCGGGGTGCGTGGTGCACTACGCCCCCGGAGGGGCGGCGAGCAACCGGCCGGAGATGTTCCGCGTCCGCTGCCCTCGCGTGCCGGACAGCAAGCGGGAGGTCGAGACGCGGGACGGACAACACTGGATTTCGACGGTCTACACCCTCCCCGCCGGCTGCGTGCAGGTCGTCCCCGGCAGCTCGTGGGGCACGTTCACCATCGCCGCCACCATCCCCATCGCGCTGCTCGTCGGCCTGTGGATGTACCGCATCCGCCCCGGCCGCGTCGTCGAGGCGTCGCTCATCGGCGGGGTGCTCACACTCGGCGCCGTCGTGCTCGGCGAACCCGTGTCGCGCTCCGCGATGGGCGCGTGGTTCTCCCTCACCCGCGACCAGACGATCTTCGCCCTCGCCGTCTACGGCTTCATCGCCGCGGTGCTGCCGGTGTGGCTGCTGCTCGGCCCGCGCGACTATTTGTCCAGCTTCCTCAAGATCGGCACGGTCGCGCTGCTCGTCGCCAGCGTCATCGTGGCGAACCCGCCGCTGCAGGCGCCGCCGATCAACACGGTGTTCCTGAACGGCGGCCCGACGTTCACCGGGCACCTCTTCCCGTTCGTGTTCATCTGCATCATGTGCGGCTCGATCAGCGGCTTCCACTCGCTGGTGTCCAGCGGCACGACGCCGAAGATGATCGAGAAGGAGAGCCACATCCGCACGATCGGCTACGGCTCGATGCTGATCGAGGGGCTGGTCGGCGTCACGGCGCTGGTCGCCGCCGCGGCCCTGCCGCCGGACCTGTACTACGACATCAACATCCCCATCGATCGCGCCCAGGACTACCAGGCCGAAGTGAAACGGGTGGACGACCTGTACGGCAGCCGCCCGAAGCTGCCGCCCGAGGCCGGCGACCGGCTCCACGCCGCTGGCGTCGATTCGCCCGCGCACCTCGACCTCGGCACCGTCGAGGAGAAGGTCGGCGGCGAGTCGCTGCGCGGCCGGACGGGCGGGGCGGTGACGCTGGCGGTGGGGATGTCGGTGATCTTCGAGCAGGCCTTCCGCTGGCTCGGCGTCACCGGCGACTGGCTGCTGAAGTACTGGTATCACTTCGCCATCATGTTCGAGGCGCTGTTCATCCTCACCACCATCGACGCCGGCACCCGCATCGCCCGCTTCCTGCTGCAGGAGACCGCCGGCCGCGTGTACGCGCCCCTGTCGCGGCCCGACTGGCTGCCGGGGGCGATCATCGCCAGCGCGCTGGTCACCGCCGGCTGGGCGCTGCTGGTGCGCGGCGGGACCATCCTGACCATCTGGTCGATGTTCGGCATCGCCAACCAGATTCTCGCGGTGCTGGCGCTGACGCTGGTGACAACGTGGCTGGTGAACAACGGCAAGGCCCGCTACGCCTGGGTGACGCTGCTGCCGATGCTGTTCGTGGCCACGACGACGCTGACCGCGGCCGCGAAGATGGTGTCCGGGCCGTTCGCGGACCAGATCGAGAAGGGGCAGCTGAGCGGCTACCTGAACGCCGGGCTGACGGTGTTCGTGGTGGCGAGCGTGTGCGTGCTGATGCTGTGGGCGGCGGCCCGGTGGGTGGTCGTGATCCGGCGTGACGGTGTCAAAACGTCCGGGAAAACCTGACGCCGTGTCAGGCTGGGCAGCCTGGGAAACATTGATCGGACCGCCGTTCGCCCCCCGGCGCAGTGATGTGAACAAGTTTCGTGAATTCCCACTACCCACGGTCCTGGGCGGGGTTAGTATGTCTCGGCCGGTCGATGTGGCCGGCTCCCCCTGTTCCACAGCTGTCGGAGGACCGTTGATGTTCCGCCGTTTGGCCGCGATGACCGTGCTCGCCTTCTCGTTCGCGATCGTCTCCTACTCCGGGCTGGCGACCGGCCAGGAGCGCGACACCCCGAAGGCCACGTCCAAGGGGACGTCGAAGGGCACCGCGAAGGGCACGAAGAAGGGCACCGCGAAGAGCACCGGCAAGGCCACCCGCCCCGTCGACAAGGGCACCGAGTAAGTCCGCGGCCCGGCTCTCTCCCGCCACCGCCCCGGCCGCTCCCCCCGGCCGCGCGTCAATCCCCGAGCCCGCCCTCCACCCGGGCGGGCTTCCCCCGCCGGTACAGGTCCAGCCGCACCTCGTAGTCCGCCTCCTTCGCCGCGTCGCCGGCCACGAGCTCGGCCGCCTTCTCCTGCCAGCGTACGGCCTCGTCGAACTCGCCGCACTCGGCGCTCGCCGCGGCCAGGGTGTCGAGGTAGCCGGCCTCGCCCCACTCGGTGAGCTCGCAGGCGCGGGTGGCGCACTCCTTCGCGCGCGGGCCGTTTCGCACGTCCGGGTCGGGGCACGTCGCCCACACCCAGCCGAGCTGGTTGAACGTGGCGGCGCTGCGCGGGTCGCGCTTCAGCGCCTCCAGGTGGTCGCGCGCCGCCGCCGCGTAGTCCTTGCGGGCGTAGTGCGCCCCCGCCCGGTAGTTGAACGGCATCGCCGCCTGCGGGGCGAGGCGGACCGCCTCGTCGAAGTTGTGCAGCGCCTCGTCCGGCCGGCCGAGCATCTTCAGCGCCGACCCGCGGAGCTCGTACACCCGCGCGGAGTTCGGCAGCAGCCGGATGGCCGCGTCGCAGTCGGCGACGACGCCGGCGAAGTCCTTGCGGAGGAACCGGCACACCGCCCGGCCGAGCCGGGCCGGGCCGTGTTCCGGGTCGCGGGCCACGGCCGCCGAGAAGTCGTCCTCCGCCCCGTCGGCGTCGCCGGCCTGCTGGCGGACGGCGCCGCGGAGGTGGTAGGCGTCCGCGTCGTCGGGCTGGTGCTGGAGCGCCGCCGTGCAGTCGGCCTCGGCGGCGGCGTAGTCTTCCGTCTCGAACCGCAGGGCGGCCCGCCACAGGAGGACGCGCGCGGCGTTCTCGGGGTCGGCCTCGACGGCCTCGGCGTAGTCGGCGAGGGCGGCGGGGGAGTCGCCGCGGGCGGCGTGGCACCGGCCGCGCAGCGCCCGGATCGGGGCGCGGCCGGGGTCGAGTGACAGCACCCGGTCGCAGTCGCTGACGGCCTGGTCGTACGCCCGCTGGGTGAACAGCTCGGCGGCGCGGTCGGCGTAGGCCTGGGGGTCGTCGGGCTTCAGCCGCACGGCCTGGTCGAGGTCGTTGAGGGCGCGGACGCGGTCGCCGAGCTCGAGGAACGCGTAGGCCCGGTAGCGGTACCCGGCGGACACGTCCGGGCGGAGGGTGATGGCCCGGGAGAAGCACTCCACCGCCTCCGCGAACTCGCGGTCGGCGAGAGCCTTGTGGCCGCGGGTGAAGAGGTCCTGGGCGTCGTCGGGGGTCCGGTCGCGGGCCATGAGGGGTCCTGTCGCGGCGCGGGACGTGGGGCGATTGGAATTTCTAACCCCCCGCGCACCCGCGGCCAGTGGAAGGAGGGTGAAAAGCCCGCCCGCCGCGGCGGGTGGGCTTCGCCCGTTCAGAACAGATCGACCTTCCACCCCTTGCGACGAAGGACGCGTTGCTGGCCGTGCGGCGTCAGCCCAGTGTACTTCAGGTTCAGGTACTCGATCGCCGTCGGCGGCGCGTCGGCCAGTGCGAACGCCCCCTCGTCGCTGATCGGGTTCGCCCCGAGCACGAGAAAGTGCAGGCGAGGCCACAGGGGGGACGCGACCAACTCCCGAATCCCCTCGTCACTGATCTCGTTCCCGGACACGTCAAGACGGGTCAACGACGGCGGCGGGGCTTGACCGACCAGGCGCGCGAGCCCCTCGTCGCCGATCCGGCAGCCTTCCATGTTCAACTCGCGGAGCCCGTCCCATGGCCAGCACTCCACGAACACACTCCACACCTCGTCCGGGGCAAGTATTTGGGGCTCCGGCCACCGCGGAGACTGCATGTTCGCCGTCGTCACCACCGGTAACAGATGGGACACCTCGGACAACTGGTCGAGGTGTCGGGCGACGCCGGAAAGCACGACCGCAGGAGGTCGCGCCAGGGCCGCGATCGTTTCGGCGTGCCGAACAAACGTCGGGGTGTCGAGTCGCAACTCGGTCACGAAGCCGCGGTCGAACACGGCATCATGAGGACCCAACTCGTCGGCCAGCGGCCCGAGCAGGGCGCGGCGGTGGTGCGTCAGCAGGGCGTCCTGCCGGCGGTACAGGTCGACGTAGGCCTGATGGTCGGCCGACGGCAGGTGGCCGAGTTGCTTCACCGCGCACTGCACGCGGATGAACTCCGCCCGCGCCCGGGCGGCGTCCGGGTCGGCCGCGTCGCCGGCGTGGTCGTCCAGCCAGTCGGCGTAGACCAGACGCGGCGTGTCGTCGTCCGGGCGGTCTGCGATCGCGGCGAGGAGCGCGGCCTGCACGTCCATGCCGCATTCTACCCCACCGGCCCGCCCGGGAGCGGCGGCCGCGGGTCCGGGTACCTCCGCCGCAGCGCCTCGAACGCCGGGGCCGCGAACCGCCGGGTGAAGTCGTCGTCGTAGTACAGCGAGCCGACGCCGCCCGGCTGGTTCGCCTGCTCCTCCAGCACCCGGCCGAGTTCGGCCGCGTCGCCGCCTGCGGCGGCGATCAGCGCCCGGTGACTCCAGTTCTGCCGGCTCGCCAACCCGACCGCCTCCCGCGCCCGGTTGGTGTCGCCGGCCCGGACGAAGCTCCGCACCTCGCGGTCGGCGGCCGCGACTGCAAATGCGTCGTCCTTGTCGTCCGCCCCGCGGCGGTACTCGCCGAACTGCTTCGCGGCGGCGGCGTACTCCTCCTTCAGCCAGTGGACCTCGCCGCGGAAGTAGACCACCGTCCGGTCGGCCGGCTGCCGCCCGGCGTGCGCGGCCACCAGCGCCGCGAGGCCGTCGGCGTCGCGGTCGTCGATGTAGTGGAAGCCGAGCTGGGGGAACGTCTTGTTCGCGGGGCCGACGTCCCGCAGTGCCTCCAGCCCCTTCTTCGCCCGGTACAGCGCCGACACCCGGCGGCTGCGGTACAGGTCGCGGTCGTCGTCGGTCACGTCGTCCCACGCCGCCAGCGCAGCGGCCGCGGCGGCGAACCCCTTCGCGGCCTCGTCGTAGTCCATGGCCTTCTCGCGGGCGCTCGCCTCGTAGTAGGGAACCCACGGGTCGCGCGGCGCCTGCTTCCGCCGCGCCGCGAACAGCGCCTCCCGCTGCTCCTTGCGGAAGTCGCGGTCGTCGTCCCTCTCGTCGAACCGCCGCCCTTCCAGGGACACCGCGAGCTGCTGGAACGCCGCGCCGGCGTGGGCCGCGGGCACGCCCTCCAGCGCCTCGACCGGCCGGCCCGCGTCGAGCATGGCGAACAGGTACGCGTTCACGACCGGCGGCCGCGGCTTGAGGGCCGTGCCGCGACGCCGGACGAGCGCCGTCGCCTCGGCGTACTTCCCGTCGCGGACGAGTCCGCGGACGTCCTCCTCGGCCACCCGCGGGTGGTCGGGCCGCGCCTTCCGCAGCCCGGCGAGCAGCGCCGCCGCCCCCGCGTCGTCGTCGTCGTCGCGGGCTTGGTCCAGGAGGTCGTCGAATACCCTTCCCGGGTCGCGCGCCTTCGCCAGTCGGTCGCCGATCTCGGCCTTCCCCTCCGGCGGCAGGACGCGGCGGAGGCCGAACAGGGCGTCGTTGTGGTCGGGGAACTCGTCCAGCGCCCGGCGGTATTCCGCGGCGGCCTCGTCGGCGCGGCCGAGCCCCTCCAGAGCGAACCCGGCGTGGCCGTAGCAGACCGGATCCGGGCCGAGTTCGGCGACGTACCCGCGGGCCTGCTCGAGGGCTTCCGCGTACCGCCCGGCGAGGTTGAGTGCGCTCGCCCGTATCGGCTTCGTGCCGTGCATCCCCGGCAGGAGGCGGTCGGCTTCGTCCAGGTGGCGCAGCGCGGCCGCGTGGTCCCGACGGAGCAGCGCGAGCCCGGCCTCGGCCATCGACCGGACGGCGGCGATCGGCGCCGGGAGCTGCACCCCGCGGGCGCGGGCGAGCGCCGCGTCGGCGGCCGGCTCGTCCTGCCTCAGAACCGCGACCATGGCCTCCCGGAGGGCGGCGACCGCCTCCTGCATGGGAAGTAGCGCGGCCGGTCCGCCGGCCAGCAGCTCGGGCGAGACGGCCGCCACGGCGGTCTGCGTCACCCGCGTCCCCATGTCCAGGTCTTCGAGGTCGTACGCCTTCCACCCCCCACCCGGCTTGGCGATCAACCACCACCGCATCTTCTGCTCCAACTCCTCGCCCGCGATCTCGGTCTGGTGGCTGGCGATCACCACCGCCTCGCGCCGGCCGTC
>DASPHQ010001037.1:0-3040 GCA_035629595.1 Urbifossiella sp.
GGACGCCGCACCGTTCCTCGGCATCAGCGACAGCCTGCTTTACGAGTACCTCGCGAGCGGCGTGTTGCCGCACTCAAAGTTGAACCGCCGGACCGTGGTCCCGAAGCGGGCGTTGGTGCGCCTGCTGGCGAAGAACATGGCCCCGAACCTGACCGCGGCCGAACCCGCGGCGAAGTGAAGTGGGCCGGCCGGGTGCATCACGCCCGACCGGCCCGTGTCCCCAACCGTGTGCTCGGAGGAGACGCATGAATCCTAAACCCGAATCGCCGCCGGTCAAGCCCCCGCTAACGCTCCGCGTCACCGACGGGGCGGGTCACGCCCGCGAGTACGTGGCGGTCCCGTCCCCGACCGAGCCCCCGTCGATCGGACACTACGTCGTCGGCTTCCGGGTCCGCCGTCGCACGGGCGAGGTGTTCCCCGGCTCCGACACCTTCGCCGCTCTCGACGAGGCCGTCGCCAGGTGGGTTGCGGCCGGCTGCTGGGCGTTCGAGTTGCTCGCTCTCGGCGTCGGCGAGGGTGACGGCGGCAACCTGGAGACGACCTGGCTTGGCACCACCTGGTCGCCGTGGTCGGCGGTGGAGGTGCGGTCGTGAACACCACCCTCGAACGGCTCGACGCCGCGATCTCCGACGCGAAGGCGAAGCTCGAACGGCTGCTCAGCGCGCGGGCGGTCCTGACGGAGTTCGAGCCCACTAACGACTCGGTTAGTGCCGCGCCCGCCCCCCGCCCCGCACTGCCCCCCGCCTCGGCGGCCCCGCCCTGTGCGTGCGGGAGTCACACGCACGACGAGTCGCCCGCGGCCGATCGGGCACCGCTGTTCGACGAGACGGACGTTTGCCGAGTCAGGGTGTTGAAGGTGCTTACCGCCCTCGGGCCGCTGTCGTTCACGCCGTTGCAGCGGCAGACCGGCACGAACGTCCGCACCCTGCGCGACGCCCTGGAGTCGATGTCCGCGGGTGGTCACGTCCGCAAGGTCGGCGTCACATGGGAAGTTACCGACGCCGGCAGGAACTTCACCCCGTCGAAGCCGTCGGTGGTGCCGACGTGGCAGAAGGTGTTGGACGCCCTCGAACGTCGCGGTCCCATGACGGCCGGCGAGATCATGCGGCACTGCGAACTCACGCAGTCGGCAACGGAGAAGGCCATTTCCCGGCTCCACACCGCGGAGCGGATCGAGAAGGTCAACCGCCTGCTGGGCACGCGGTCGCCGTGGGCGCTCGCCGGCGCCGTTGCGGCCCCGGCCGCCGAGCCGACACCTGCCCCGCGACCCGCCGACCTGCGGACGAACCGCCTGCTGGATGATGCGTTCGACCCTCAGCCCCCGCCGTCGCCGGGAAAAGTTCCGGCCTTCGCCCCGGCGGCTGTCGCGGCGAAGGCCGGGATGACGCCGACGGCGGTGAAGGTGCTGGACATGCTGGCGGCGTCGGCCCGGACGTTCAGCGAACTGAGGGACACGACGGGGGCGAACGACAACCTGATGGGCCGGACGCTCCGGTTCCTGAAGGCCCACGACCTGATCCGCAAGAGCGACGAGACGAACCAGCGGAGCCCTTGGGAACTGGTCCCGCAGACGGCGGAGGTGGGGTAGCGCCGGCCGGGCCGCTGGAGCGGGCGCTCCTCGCGGCGCTCCGGGCCGACCCGCCCGACCCGGCCGCGGTCGAGGCCGCGCGGCTGGCGCTTGTCCAGCGGTGGGACGAGTTCGCCTGGCAACAGGCGAACCGCTGGCACCGGCTGAATCCCCAGACGGACCCGGACGACTGGCACGGGTTCGCGGTGCTCGGGCTGTGGCAGGCGGCCCTGGAGTTCGACCCGCTGAAGGGGAACGGCTTCTCGACGTTCGCTCAGTGGAAGATGCGGGCGCTCTGCAACCGGTACGCCCAGCAGGAGGCCGCGGGCGGGGTCCACGTGCCCGCTCACCACGGCGTGACGCGGGTGCCGGTAACGCCGTTCGGGGAGATCGACGCGGGCGACGGCGGGGACTTCGCCGGCACGGTCGCCGAGCGAGAGACGCACCCCGGCGAGGTGCTGCCCGACGAGGCTGAGTTCTGGTCGCAGATCGACTGGATGCTCGACGACCCGCGGCACCGGCTGGTGCTGAGGGCGAGGTTTGTGGACAAGCGGAAGCTCGACGACATCGCCGCCGAGTTGGGCGTGAGCAAGGAGCGGGTGAGGCAGATCGAGGTGAAGGCGCTGGCCGAGCTGTCGGCCGAACGGGAACTGCTGGCCGAAGTGCTGGCGGAATGAGTCCGCCCCTGCGTGGGGGGCGGAGAGGAACCGCGGCGGGGTGATGGGAACCGGCCTGAGAAACTGACCCCACACCACCCCGCCGCTGACACCGCTACGAGGTTCATTCGCATGGCGTCGAAGAAGATTCTACCACGAAAGCCGGCGAAGGCGAAGAAGCCGCCGCGCGACCCCAAGAAGCTCTACCCGGGCGAACTCTCCCCGGAGACCGAGGCGGACATCGACCGCCGCATGATGGCGGAGTACCACCGCACCTACCTCCGGGCGTGGTACGCGGACGCCGTACACATCATCGGCCACCTGTGCCGGGAAGCCGAGCAACTGGTGGCGGCCGCCGACCGCGAGCCCGGTGGCGCGATCGACACGATGGGCTCGAACCAACTGGACCTGTACAGCTCGGCCCTCGGCCACGCCCGGGTCGCCCTGAGCGAGATGATGCCGCCGACGACTCGCACGTCCGTCGTCCTGTCGAACGTCGTGGACGCCCTCGACCGCTTGCGGCGGGAGCAGCCGTGGAAGGGGCGTGACGCATGACCGCCGCCGACGCCCGAGCCCGCACCGCCGCGGCGGCCGACGCCCCGCCCGAGCAGGTGTCCGCCGCAATCCTGATGTGGCGGGAGGCCATCGGTGCCGCCGCCGACCGGGGGCTGACGAGCGTCCGGGAAACGAAACTGCCGGCCACCCGCGGCACCATCCCGCCGGGCGCCATGCGCGAGGCTCTGCTCGCGCTGGTGGCGGACGGGTTCATGGTCAACAGCGTCGAGACGGCGGGCGGCGGCGTGACGGTCGTGAGCTG
>DASPHQ010001038.1:0-7994 GCA_035629595.1 Urbifossiella sp.
GGGCGTAGACGTCCTCGATCACCATTTCCGTGAGCGTGTACCGCGCGCGGACGCGGTCACCGACGGCGAACCGGTGGGCGGGGGCGGCCACGGCGTGGCCCTCCTGGCGATCACTCCTCAACGGTGGACCTCCGGCGGGACCGGACGAGACGACCGGGACCGCCGCGCAGCCGCCTCGCGCCGGCGTACGGCTGACCACCCGATCTCTCGACGTCAGCGATCGGCCGAAGGCGCCTCGGCCGGCCGCAGGCCATGGTCGCGGGCCAACTCCCGCAGCCGCACCGACCGGCGGAGGTTCTTGCGGGCGTTCCTCGCGCACAGGTGCACCGCCTGGGCGGTCACGCCCGTCGCCGCCTGCAGTCCGGCCCGCGTGTTCACCGCCTCCCGGCCGATCCCGTACAGCACCTCCACCGCCCGCCGCTGGGCCGCGGACAGGCCGGCCACGGCCGCCCGCACCGCCGCCCGGAGCTCCGCCTCGTCCTCACCCCGCTGGAGCCCCCCGCCCCCGGCGAGGGGGTCGGGCGGGGCCACCGCCAGGCCCCCGGCCGCGTCACCGCCGTCGCCGGTCCGGTCCGCGCCACGTAGCGCACTGAACGGCCGGGGGCGGATCGCCCGCCGGCGCTGCCCGCCCCGGCGGATCTCGGAGAAGACCTTCCGGACCCGCCACGCGACCCACGTCGTCGGCCGCCCGCGGCCGGGGTCGTACCCCCCGAGGTGGAGGAACACGTCGATCCGGACCTCGTTGGCGAACTCGGCCGGGCTCATCCCCACCCGCCGAGCGAGCTTGGCAGCGAGCTTGAGGATCCACCCCTCGACCTGCGCGAGGAACGCTGCGGCCGAGGGCGTCTCCTCGCGGGCCGCCGGCACGTCGAGTCGCGTGCCGACCGGACTCACGGCCCGGCCGGTGTGGTCGCCGATGAAGGGGTGTTGGCGGTCGGCGCTCGTCGCCTTCGGCCGCGGGCGGACGGATGGCATGGGCGGGCTCGCCTCGGGGTACGTCCGGTCAGTGAACCGGTCATGGTAATCGAGTCACGATCCAATCTGCAAGCGCCGGAATTGGTAGAAGTGCTGGCCGATATTGCGATCTGAAGCGACGGCGGGGCCGAGGCGACGGGGCGGGGGCGATGACGGCGATGCGGGGACGGGCTCTTTACGGACTGGAACTCACCGCCGGGTCGGGTTCAACCGGCCGCCGAAGCGCCGTCCGTCCGGCCTTTACGACCGTGCTGCCGCCAGGGGCCGACACGGCCCGCTTGTGGGCCTGGCGCGCGGCCCCGCTCTCGAACTCGCCCGGCCGGGCCGGCAACTCGATTTCGATGGACCACCGGCTCCGGCTCATGCGACGGCCGCCGTCCCCGGAGAGTCCCGGAGTCCGTCGTTGAATGGGCCCTGGCTTTCCACTCCCACGACCACAAGCCCGCGCCGGTCGCGCTACCGCATGGCGGGGATCGCCAGCGGGGTCGGCGCCGGCAGGGGTGGCATCGGAATCACCGCCGACGGGCCGGGGGTCAGCCGGCCGAGCACCTTCGCGCCCTTCGGGTCGATCAGGTACATGGTCGTGTTGGCGGTCGGGCGCGCGGGAAGTTGGCGTCTCCGCGTGCCCCGCCTACCTGGGGCTGTCCATTTGCCGCGGCTTGCCGTTGGCAATCCTAGACCGGCGTCTCGTTGAGGTGGCGAACGACTCGAGCATATCCCGCTACGAGCCTCTCGATCAGCGTGAACATGAAGTTCAGGTAGTTGATGCTTACGCCAGGAGCCACCCGCTCCCTGATGTGAGTAGCGCCCGACGTGCCTCGATGGTCCTCGGCCGCCGTGAACAACTTGACGAGTGGCTCGATCTCACGCTGTCCCATGCGTCAACGACGCGAAGTGCCTTGCGGCTCGCAGGGACTGTGGCCGTCGGGTGCTCAGTCCAGCGATTGGGCCTGAAGCCAGCGGTACAGTTCCGTCTCCCCATACGCGCGATCCCAGCAGTTGTGGTCGAGGCCGCGGTATTCCTGATACCGCGGGCGCCCGCCAGCCTTAGTGATCGCTTGGATAAGATCTCGCGAAGCCTGGACGGGAACGACCGTATCGGCGTCCCCGTGAAACGCCCAACACGGGGTGTCCTTGAGGGATGCGGCAAGTGTAGGGGCGCCGCCACCGCACATGGGGACAATCGCCGCAAACCGCTTCGGGTGAGCCGCCGCCAGGCTCCAGACGCCCTCGGCACCCATCGAGATGCCGGTCAGGTACACGCGATTCTTGGCGGTTGGGAACTCGCGTTCCACGGCCTTCAGGATCGCCAAAGCCCGCTTGCCGTCGGAGCCGCCTGCCAGCCACGGTCCTTCTCGTGCCTGGGGGAACACCCCGATGAAGGGGAAGGGCATCCCGCGCTCCCGGACTGCGGGACCGAGTCCGACACCCAACTGCTTTGTGTTGTCCGTGCCGACCTGGCCCGAGCCGTGCAAGAAGAGCATGACGGGCAGTGGGGGCGTTCCATCGTAGCCTTCTGGAAGGCATACCGCGTATCTCGATTCGCCGAGTCGCTCATCGGTGTGCACTTTGTCAAAGAAGGTCGCCGGCACACCCCAGGCCGTTGGGGCCGCGGCGACATTACCCGGTCGGAATGCGGGCGGTAGCGGCTTGCCTTCCGCTACCGCGACCCACCGCTCGACCTCGTGGTCGAGTTCGTCGAGCGGCGGGGTTCCGATCCACCGTCGGCGGATGGTGCCGGTGTGGTCGATGAGGTAAAGGGTCGGCCACGCTGTCAGGTTCCACTCCTCCGCAATCGTCTTCTGGTTGGGGCGGGTGTTGCGGAATGATCGCCACGTGATGCCGTGCTTTCGGAGGACCGCAGGCTCGAACTTGTCGGCCTCGTCCCCGTTCACGCCCAGGAGTGCGAACGGCCGGTCCGCGAGCTGCTTCACCAAAATGCGCTCGTGGGGGACCAGCCGCATGCACGGGCCACACCAGGTCGCCCAGAACGACAGCAACACGGTCTTACCGCGATACGCACCGAGTGACAGCGGCCGGCCATCCAGGTCGGTCCCGAGGAGGTCCCGAGCCGACCCGCCGATGCCGCGGACGAGCATAGCCTCGAGCTCCCGCCGCGCCTGGTCGACCAGGTCTTCCGTCACCCCCTCCCAGCTCCGGTCCACGACTCCGGGGCGATAGCTTTCCACGAACCGGGCGTATAGATCCCGGGCCTCCTCTTGGCGGGCCTCCCCCGTCTCGGCCACGAGTTGGGCCAGTGTGAAGGCGGCGCGGTAGCGGATGTAAGCATCGGGCGTTCGGGTCAGAATGAGGCGCACTGTCGCCTCATAGCGGCTGGACCACGTCCTCTGGCGTAGGGCGGAGAGCGCCTCCAGGAAGTGGGTGAGGTCCGGGCTGGTCGCCCACCGCTCGGCGATCAGCCGAACGGCCTCATCGAACACCGGGGGGACGTCGACCGCGGCTTGGCCCCGGAAACAACCGCACACCGAACTGAGGAGTTCCGCCGCCTTGGGGTGGTCGGGGGTCCGACGGACCCGAGCGAGTAACAGGGGGGCGAGCTCCAGGTTGAACTGATCGGGAATATGCCCCGGACCGATCGTCCCGCGCTGGAGACCGAAGCACAGCGCGAGTGTTTCGACATTCGCCCTCTCGATCCCGCCATTGCGCAGCAATGCCAGCGCCGCTTTGGCGGACTCTCCCTCGGAGGAGTTGGCGAGCACCCACAACAGGCTCACGACCTCTTCGTCGGTGCCCGGGCGACTCTCGGCGATCTTCAGGCATTGCGCCGCGAGTCGCCCGGCCTTATCGACGGGCAACGGGTTTCCTTGCCGCGCCTCTTTGAGAACAGCCCCCAGTTTCTCGGCCGCCGATTCCGACAGACCCTCCCCCGACTTGATCCGCTCGAACGTGTACACGACGTGGGCATCGCCAGCCCGTGTCTCGGTCGAGACCGGACGCGGCCTGTCGGGGTCGAACGCGAAACCGAGCTGGAGAATCCCGCCCTCCAGGGACACGATTCCCGGGATCACGAAGACCTTCCCTTCGTCGGTTTTGGTGCGAATGTCGATCGCCTTCGCCGGAGAACCCGGGAGCGAGAACGTGGTGTCGGCTTCGAACGTCCCCGTGAATACCAACCTTTCGCCCGCGATGGTCAGTCGCAGCCGACGGGCCTCAACCATCCACCCAGGTGACGTCTTGCCGTCGGCTTCCACGCCGGTGCAGCGCCAACTGCCTTCGAGCGTAGCGGGCGGCTCGGCAGACGGGGTTGGCGGGACGGCCTCAGGGCGGAGTTGCCAGCCAAGGATCGGCATCGCGCCGAGGACAACGACATAGAATCCGAGTCGCACGGAGCGCTTTCTCGACATGATGAACCGTCCGTTCTGTTCGCGGTTCGCCGGCCGAACGCACCTGCCCACCTGATCCGCACGCCTGCCGGGTGACGAAGTTTCGGACGCGACACCGCGGACCGGGTCGGGTGAATTGCTCGCATGGTAACATCCGGTCGGTGCGGGGGCGAGGCCAGCCGGCCCGGCGACCTCACGCGGCGGACGAGGTCCGACAAAGGGTCGGATTGTAGATAGGTCGCCGACGCTTCTCAGCGCCATTGACGGTTGCCCAACTCGGTGCCTACAACCGGGGACGAAAAACTTATCTCGGCCGGAAGCTCCTTGCTTCCTCCCGGAGGGATGCTATCCCCACCAACTGTCCCGGCTTCAGGCTGCTTCACCCGGGTCGCTGCGTCATGGCATTCCGTTGTCCCGTTCACCGGCTTGTTGGCCCACTCGGGTGGTTGCTACTGGCTCAGGCGGGGTTGCTCGGTTGGTCGGCCACCCGGCACAGCCCGTCGATAGACGAACTCGGTCACCTGGGCGGGGGCCTTCACCTCTGGCGAACCGGCACGTTCGCGGTGTACCGCGTAAACCCTCCCCTGGTCCGCGCCGTCGCGACGCTCCCGCTCTACCTCGCCGGCATTGAATTGGCCGATTACTCGATCGACCCGGTTCCGCCGGCGCGCCCCGAGTTCGACCTCGGCCGTCAGTTCGTCGATCGGCACGGGGCACGGGCGTTCTGGTACTTCACTGTCGCCCGGTGGGCGTGCATCCCGTTCGCGTTGCTCAGCACCTGGGTGGTGCACCGGTGGGCTGCCGATCTCTACGGTCCGCCGGCCGGAGCGTTCGCCGCCCTCCTCTGGGTCGTCTGCCCGAACGTACTCGCCTACGCCCAACTCATCACGCCCGACTCTGGCGCCGCGGCGTTCGGCGCCCTCGCCGGATACACCTTCTGGCGGTGGCTCAAAACCCCCACTTGGGGGGCGGCGGCACTCGCCGGACTGACGCTCGGGGCCGCTGAGTTGTGCAAGACGACCTGGCTCCTCCTGGTTCCCCTCTGGCCCACCCTCTGGGTCGTCTACCGCGCCGGCCGGGGGGCGAGATGGGGCCGAGAGATCGGCCAGCTCACGACCGCGTTCGCCTTCGCAAGGATGGTCTTAAACGTCGGGTTCGGGTTCGAGGGGACGGGCACCGCACTCGGAGATCTCCCGTTCGTTAGCAAGACCCTTACCCGGGGACTCGATGACGACGGGCGAGGAAATCGATTCGCCGGGACGGTGGCCGGCAGGCTGCCGATCCCGGTCCCGGTCAACTATCTCCTGGGGATCGATGTCCAGAAGTCGGACTTCGAGGCTCGGCTACCCGGGTACCTACGTGGGGAGTGGCGGAACGGGGGGTGGTGGTACTACTACCTGTACGGCCTGCTCGTGAAAACACCCGTCGGCACGCTCGTCATCTTCGCCGCTGCCGTCTGCTCCACGCTCGTCCGCAATACTCGCACCGGCGATCGAAGGGACGAACTTGTCGCGATCGCACACGGGGTGGGCGTCGTCGCGTTCGTCAGCTCACAGAGCGATCTCAACCACCATCTCCGCTACATCCTTCCCGGCCTCCCGTTCTTATTCGTATGGATGGGCCGCATGATGAGTTACGATGGCCCTCGTCCGACCGTGTGGCGGCTCGGCTCGTGGACGGCGGGCGTGGCGGCGGCGGTCAGTAGCCTCGCCGTCTACCCGCACTCCCTGTCGTACTTCAACGAACCGTCCGGCGGTCCCCTCCGGGGGGGCGAACACTTGGTCGGTAGCAACATAGACTGGGGCCAAGATCTTCTGTATCTCAAGCGATGGCTCGACGATCACCCCGAGGCCCGGCCCGTCGGAATCGCCTACTACGGATACGTGGATCCGCACACGGCCGGGATCGACTTCTTCCTCCCCCCAGGCCACCCGCCAGTCGATGGGACATCGGACCTGGGTGGCCCGCGCCCAGGGTGGTTTGCGGTGAGCGTGAATTTCCTACGGGGCGCGAGATATATGGCTACGGACGAGAACGGCGCGGTCAGGTCGATCGACCGCCCCTCCTTCTCATACTTCAGACGGTTTCAACCCGTAGCTGCGGTCGGCTACTCGATTCGCATTTACCACGTCACGGAGAGCGAGTGCAACCGGGTCCGGGCCGAACTCGGACTGCCCCCAGTCCGCTCCGCCCGGACCGAAGGCAGGTAGCCTCGGACGTAACCGTTCACGCCCCGGCGAGGACGAGTGACGGCGGTGCCGTCCCGGTCCTGGCCGCCTGCACCGCCTCCATCAGGAAGCCCAGCACGTCCCGCCCCTGCTGCCGGCACGAGGCCACCACCGTCAGCACCCGTTCGGCGAACCGGCTCCCGGCCTCGCTATCCGGCCCGTAGCTCGTCTTCCGCCAGCACGTGGCGTGGCGCCGCGCCCGCTCGGCTGCATTGTTCGTCGGCTCCTCTCCGGGGATCGCCGCAAACGTCCACAGGGACGGCTCGACGGCCAGTACCTCCCGGCACAAGCCGGCCGTCCTCGCGCACGCGCACGCGGCTGCGCGCGCGCGCAGGGAGTGGACCTCGGCCCGCACCCACGGGGCGTACCGCGACCGGAACCCGGCCCGGGTGAGCGTCCCGTCCCGCACCCAATTCCACTGCCGCGGCAGGATGTCGGCGTGCACGAGCAGGTCCTCGCCGACCTTCGACCCGGCGTTCGCCCGGTCGATCATCGCCTGGAAGTCCCGCCGCAGGTGCGCCCAGCTCACCCGCCGGCGGCAGGCCGGGAGGTGGGCGTACACCCCGTACCGGTCGGTCGTCAGGACCGGCGGGGCCGGGCCGACGAGGTCGTCGAACGCCGCCCGCCCGCGGGTCAGGCGGACGACGAACGCCGTGACCGCGGTCGTCACCGCGGCCCAGAGCCAGGTCCGGGACCGTCCCTCCCGCCACCCCGTCTCGTCCACGTTCGCCGGCCGGGTCCGGGTGTACGCCACGGCGGCGTGGGCCGGGGCGAGGGCGTCCGCCGTCCTCGCCTGGAGGTCGCACACCGCGGCCGGGCTGATCGGCAGGCCGAACAGGTCACCCATCACCCGGGCGACGGCCCGCTTGCCGAGCCGGTGCCCGCCGGCGAGCAGGGCGCACGCGGCCTCGGCCCGCGGCCCGTACCCGCCCGCCGCGGCGGGCGGGAGCGGGGCGCAGGTGGTGGCCCCGCACCCCGGGCAGGTGAGTCGGTGGTGGTGGTACTCGGTGACGTGCGGGCGGACCGCCGGCACCTCGTGGACCTGGTGGACGAGCGGGGCCGGGTCGTCCCTGGTCAGGCGGTGGGAGCAGCGGCGGCACCGGGCCGGCTTGAGGGGCATGACGGCGTCAGCCGGGAGGAGGACGCGCTCGGCCTTGGGGTGCTCGGGCCGACGGCCCCGGGGCTTGCCGGTCGGGGTCCGGGGCGGGGCCGGCTTGGCGTAGGGTGGGACGGCGGACGGCGGACGGGAGGAGTTGGCCGAGGTCTGATTGAGGCGGGCTTCGAGGTCGGCGATCCGAGCCTCCGGCCGGCCACCACGGTGGCGATGGCCGGCCGGAGGCTCGGTGGGATGGCGTCCCACAGGTCGGCGGGGATCGACTGCGGCCGGGTCATGCCCGAGGATGGCCGGAGTCGCCCGATCGGATCAAGGCAGACCCGCCAGGGCGTG
>DASPHQ010001039.1:0-2834 GCA_035629595.1 Urbifossiella sp.
GACGTGGCCGACGACTACTACCGCCAGGCGATCAGCGCCGCGGGCACGGGCTGCATGGCGGCGCTAGACGCAGAGCGCTACCTCGGGCATCATGGGTTCGTGTAACCCCACCCCGGCCGGAGCCGACCCGTGTTCCGCCCCGCACTCGTGTTCGTACTCGCGGCCGCCACGGTCGCCCTCGCCCAGCCCGGCGCCATCCAGCGCGGCAAGGTCGTCCGCTCCAACCCGGACGGCCCGTCGCTGACACTTTCGGTCGAGGGGAAGGACCGCGAGTTCTTCCTCACCCCCGACACCAAGTTCCTCAACCTCGACGGCAAGACTACGGCCGACCGCCTCCGCCGGCTCAAGGCCGGCGACGACGTGATGTTCAAGGCCGCCGAGCAGAACGGCAAAGGTGTCCTCGTCGTCCTCAAGGCCGGCGGGCCGCCGCAGCCGGCGCCGCCGACGTTCGACGCGTCGAAGTTGCGGCCGCTCAATGACCTCACCGCCGAGAAGTATCAGGGTCACGTGCGGGGGCTGTACCCCGGCGGCACGAACGACCGCCCCGCGGCGCACGAGAAGGCCGGGCTCGAACTGGCCCGCCGCGTCCGCCCGCTGAACGCCGCCGGCCAGCCCGACGCGGCCGGCAAGGTCGTGCTCCTGTCGGTGGGGATGAGCAACACGTCGCAGGTGTCGGAGACGTTCGGGCGCCTGCTGGCGAAGGACGACGGCCGCAACCCGGCGCTCGTGTTCGTGAACGGGGCGCAGGGCGGAATGACGGCGCGGGCGATCCGCTACCCAAAGGACAACGCCACCGGCACGCGCTACTGGGGCACCATCGACGACCGGCTGAAGGCTGCGGGCGTGACCGCGGCGCAGGTGCAGGCGGTGTGGATGAAGCAGGCCGACGCCGGCCCGCGCGAGGGCTTCCCGGCCTACGCCGAGACCCTGTGCGACGAGATGGAGGACATCGCCCGCACCGTGGGCGAGCGCTTCCCGAACGCCCGGCTGATGTACCTGTCGAGCCGCACCTACGGCGGGTACGCGACGACGGGGTTGAACCCGGAGCCGTACGCGTTCGAGTCGGGGTTCGCGGTGCGCTGGCTGATCCAGCGGCAGCTCGACGGGAAGGGCGGGTTGAACTTCGACCCGGCGAAGGGGCCGGTGCGGGCGCCGTGGCTGGCGTGGGGGCCGTACCTGTGGGCGAGCGGCACGACGAAGAACGCCGCCGGCCTGTCCTACGAGCGCGCCGACTTCGCCCCCGACGGCACGCACCCGGCGCCGCCGGGGCAGCAGAAGGTCGCGGCGGAAATGTTGCGCTTCTTCCGCACCGACCCGACGACGCGGCCGTGGTTCCTCGCCCGCGGTCCGTGAGGTTGGGTCAATTCCGACTTCGTCAAGCGTCCCGTACGAACGCCGACAACTCCGCCACGGTCGGGAGCGACGGCTGCGCCCCGACCCGGGTGACCGAAAGGGCGGCCGCGGCACAGGCCCGGCGCGCGGCCGACCGGACGTCCAGTCCGGCCGCCAGGAACCGCGCGAGGGCGCCGGTGAACGCGTCCCCCGCGGCCGTCGTGTCCACCGCCCGCACCCGCGGGGCGGGGACCAGTTCGACTCCGGACGCGTCGGCGATCAGGACGCCGCGCTCACCGAGCGTGACGACCACCGTCCTCACCCCCGACTCCCGGAGCACGACGGCGGCCCGCCGGGCGGATCCCTCATCGACGACTGGCACCCCGGTTAATGCCGCCGCTTCCGTTTCGTTCGGCGTCAGCACCGCGACCGCCGCGAGCAGGTCCGCGGGAAGGGGCCGGTCCGGCGCGGGGGCCGGATTGAACACCACCGGCACACCGGCCTCGGCCGCCAGCCGGACCGCGTGCCGAACGGTGTCGAGCCGCGTCTCCAGTTGGGTCACCAGCACGCCCGCGGTCCGGATGCGGTCCGCCGCCCAGTCCACGTCGGCGGGGGTCAGGGCGGCGTTCGCCCCGGGGGCGACCGCGATCGCGTTCTGCCCGGCGGCGTCCACGGTGATGACCGCCACCCCCGTCGCGTGGGCCGGGTCCCGCGTCACGTGGTCGGTCCGAAGCCCCTCGGCCCGGAAGTGGGCGAGGGCCTCGTCGCCGAACGGGTCGGTCCCGACGCGGGCGACCAGGCAAACGACCGCCCCGAGGCGGGCCGCGGCGACCGCCTGGTTCGCCCCCTTCCCGCCGTGGGCCTTCAGGAAGGTCCCGTCGCCGACCGTCTCCCCCGGCCGCGGCAGCCGGGCCGCCCGCACCACCAGGTCCACGTTCACGCTGCCCACCACCACGACGTCTTCGGACCGGGTCATCGGGGAATCCTCCTCACCGACGTGGCGCGTCGGCGTCGTTCCTACCCGGACTTGCGGTAGTGGTCGGCCAGCGGGTAGCGGGCCGCGTAGGCGCCGAACGCCGTCGCCGCGACGAACGCGAAGGCGGCGAAGAAGAACATCTGAAAGCTCATCACCCCCATGCCGGTCTGGCCGATGGCTTGCGTCACCGCGTCGTTGCGGACGGCCGTGTTCGCCAGCAGAACCCACAGGTTGCCGACCGTCACCGACAGGCTCCAGAAGGCCAGGATCACGCCCTTCATCGGGGCCGGGGCCTGGCTGTAGGCGAACTCGAGCCCGGTCGCCGAGACCAGCACTTCGCCGAGGGTGAGCAGGGCGTAGGGGAGAACCTGCCAGGTGATCGACAGCGACTCGCCGGCGTCGAGCGACAGCTGCAAGACCCCGGCCACGACCCAGGACAGCCCGGAGAACGCGATCCCGGCCCCCATCCGCCGGAGCGGGGTCGGCTCGAACCCCGCCCGGCGGAGGCGGGGGTACAGGACCAGGT
>DASPHQ010001040.1:0-7312 GCA_035629595.1 Urbifossiella sp.
CGTGGGAGTGACGTGAATCGGGCACCGCGGAAGCCGCCCGGGGTTGCACCCCGGGCTACACGCCGGCGCCCTCCGGGCTCAAGCCCCGAGCCGGCATGCGGGGGCTCACGCCCCCGGCGAGCCGGGCTGGTACGCCGTCGGGTCGGGGGCGCCGGCCTCGGCGAAGCCCTTGCGGCGGAGCTGGCACGAGTCGCACCGGCCGCATGCCCGGCCGGCCGCGTCGGGGTCGTAGCAGCTCACCGTCCCGGCGTAGTCCACGCCCAGCCGCAGCCCCTCGCGGATGATCTCGGCCTTCGTCAGCTTCAACAACGGGGCTTGGACGCGGAACCGGCCCGCCCCCTCGGTGCCGGCCTTCGTCGCCAGGTTCGCCACCCCCTCGAACGCCGCCAGGAATTCGGGCCGGCAGTCGGGATAGCCGGAGTTGTGGGCCAGCATGCCGTCGGCGACGAACGTCTCGGCCCCCTCCACCGACAGGTCGTACATGTGCTCGACGGGTGGGAGTTCCCGCACCGCCGTCACCTGGCAGAACGCCAGCGGCGACCGGACCAGCGCGGCCAGCGCGGGAACGTCCGCGAACGCCGACCGCTGCGCCCGCACGCTGGCGTCGTACTTCCCGCCGCGGTTGTACACCGCCGTCTTGCCGCCGGCGGGGAGCTCGGCCGCCGCGACCGCGCGCCACAGCCCGGGGCACTTCCACAGGCCGGTCGCCTTGTCCCGGGCCGTGCGGGCGGCCGCGGTGAAATAATCCGCCCGCTTTTCCGGGTGGGCCAGCGGGTAGAGTTCGACGAACCGGGCGAAGTCCCGGCTCCGGCCCAGGTACAGCAGCTTCTGGGCGTTCGGGCCGCGCTTGAGGTTCGGGAAGATGCCGTCGAGCAGGAGGACGTGGTACAGGTCGTCGATCAGCGCATGCGACTTCTGGGTGAGAACGGCCCGCCCCTTGAACACCCGGCTGCCGTCGCCGTCCCACAACCCGGCGACCACCACCCGCCGCTGCCGCTGCGACAGGTGCCAGAAGAACGTCGGGAACCGCTTCCGCCCGGCCTTCGCCGTGCCGAACAGGCCGAGGTGCCAGAACAGCGTGGCGAACACCGACGACGCCACCTGGAAGTCGAACCGGTTCGCCGGCGACGGGTGGACGTTGACCCCGAAGCGGGCGAAGTACGCCGTCAGCCGGTCGGCCGCGCCGGGGATGCCGCCGACGGAGAAGCTGAGGACCGGGGTCCGCGAGCCGGGCTCCTTCCCGCCCTCGGCCAGCCACAGCCCGACGACGTACAGGAACTCGTCGTCCACCGGGAAGCGGACCGGCAGTCGGGTCTTGTGGAGGCGGTTGGTGACGAAGTCGCCGTCGCGCACGATCGACCGCCGGGTAAACCTGGCGGCGCACGCCGCGGGCAGCTCGGCGAGGTCGAGCGCCGGCAGGTCGGCCGCCCAGGCTCCCGCCGCGGCGGACAGGTCGTACGGGACGACGAGCGGCATTCCCGGCGCGATCTGGTCGCCGCGGACGGGCACGACCGCCGCCGCGTCTGGGTCGAGCGTGAAGAGCGAGTGGTCCTCGGACACGGTGACCGTCTGCCCGCGGTCGAGCCGGACCTCGAACGCCCGGCGCGTCGCGGTCCAGTGGCGGGCGCGGGCGGTGACGGGGAACCACCCGAGCCGCAGGGTGGCGGGATCAACGGCGACCGTCTCGTACTCGCCCGGCGGCAGCGCGTGAACCTCCCGGATCGGCATCAGCCGCGCCCACTCGCGGGTCCGCAGCCAGACGCGGGTGTCGCCGTGGACGCTGTAATCGAGGACGTTGGCGCCGATGAAGATGTCGAAGGCGCCGACCGTCTCCGCGTACCCGAGGGCGAGGCCGAGCAGGATCGTGTTCCGCGCCGGCACGTACGTCACCGGCACGCCGCGGCCCATGTCGTCGGCGCTGCGGTCCTTCGGCACCGCCACGTCGGCCGTCAGCGCCGAACCGCCGATCGCGCGCAGGTCGATCGCCACGGTGCGGTGCTCGGCCACGCCCAGCGCCGCCGCCACCGCCGCGGCGCGAGCCAGCTCGACGCGGTGCCGCTGGCCGTAGTCCACGCTCAGGGCGTACACGTCGAACCCGTCGGCCTTCGCGGCGGCGGCCGTGGTGGTGCTGTCGAGGCCGCCGCTGAGGAGGACCACCGCCCGCGGCCGACTCATCGCACGCCCCCGCACTGGAACCCGGACCGGCGGGTGCCTATCCCTGATAGGGAGCCCGTCACCCCCGGACCGACATGGAACACACGGACCCGCCGGCCGCCGACCAGCTGGAGACCTTCCCGAACCCGCGCCCCGGCCGCGAGTTCACCGTCGAGATCGTCTGCCCCGAGTTCACCAGCGTGTGCCCGAAGACCGGCCAGCCGGACTTCGGCACCATCACCTACCGGTACGTCCCCGGCGACAGCTGCGTCGAGCTGAAGTCGCTGAAGCTGTATTTACAGAAGTACCGCAGCCAGGGGATTTTTTACGAGCAGGTGACGAACCGACTGCTGGACGACTTCGTGGCGGCGTGCTCGCCGGTGCGGTGCGAGGTGGTCAGCCGGTGGACGCCGCGCGGCGGCATCACCACCAACGTGACGTGCGTGTACGAGCGCGAGTCGCCGCGCCCGGTCAGCTGACGACGATGGCGTTGTCCAGCCGGAGCGTCGGGACGACCTCGCGGGCGCCGTGGAGGGCCAGCTGCTTGACGTGGAACGAGTCGGCCCGGCCGCGGAGCGTGACGCGGTCGGCGCCGACCTCCACGGCCAGGTCGCGGACGCGCCGCCCGGTGCGGGTGCTGACGCTCTGTCGGACCAGTTCGCCCAGACTCGGAGGGGTCGTACTCATGTCGCTGTGCGGCTCCTCGGCACGGTTGCCCGCGCGGCGGGCAGGTTCGGTCGGATCGGGGGCAGTTTCATGGTGAACGGCGAGGTTTCCGACACGCAGCAAACGGCGCACCAACCCCCGAATTCCCGGCGGGTTCGCTTCGAACTGTGCTACTCCGTCGTGTTCCTGACCGTGCGCTGGCGGTCGGCCGCGGTCGACACCACGTCCGCGTGGCAGCGGCTGGCGCGGGGGCTGCCGTTCGCGCTGGGGAGCCTGGCGCTCGGGCCGTGGGGGCTGCCGTGGGGGCCGATCTGGACGGCGGTCGCGGTGTGGACCAACCTCACCGGCGGCACGGAGGACAAGCCGGGTTGAGCACCCCGCGAATCGCGCCCGCTTGCTGCCGCGTCTAGAATGCGGCCCGTCGCCCGGACCGGAGCGAAGCGTACTCATGCACAGCCATCCGCGCGTGGAAGCCCTCGAAGCCCGCGACGTGCCCGCGGTCAACGTCGTCGTCGATTACTCGTTCGACACCTCCGGCTTCTTCAGCGACCCCGCCCGCCGGGCGGTCGTCGAGCAGGCCGTGGCGGACATCGGCGCCCGCCTCGACACGCCGCTCGCCGCCGTCGACCCCACCGGCGACGCCTGGACCCAGGTCTTCGCGAACCCGGCCACCGGCGGCACCGGCCGGGCCGTCAACCGCAGCCTCGCCGCCGACACCCTCGTCGTGTACGTCGGCGCCCGCGAGCTCGGTGGCAGCACCGTCGCCGAGGCCGGGCCGGGCACCTTCTCGGCGTCCGGCTCGTCCGCCTTCCGGACACTGCTCCGCACCCGCGCCCCGACCGGCGTCACCGCGTGGGGCGGCAGTATCGCTTTCGACACCAATACCAACTGGTTCTTCGGCACCTCCGTGTCGGGAATCGCCCGCACGCAGACGGATTTCTACTCCGTCGCCGTCCACGAACTCGGCCACGTCCTCGGCATCGGCACGTCGTCGCGCTGGACCGCGCAAACGGTTGCCTCCACCTTCATCGGCCCGAACGCGGTCGCGGTGTACGGCGGGCCGGTGCCCCTTGCCCCGGGCGACTCGCACTGGCGCGACGGCGTGACGGCGAACGGCCAGCCGGCGAGCCTCGACCCGACCACCACCGCTGGCACCCGCGTCTCGTTCACGGCGCTCGACTTCGCCGCCCTCGAAGACCTCGGCTGGACGATCGGCGACGGCACCGCCACCGACCCCCTCACGACGCAGCCGACGAGCCGACCGTGGACCGGGACGTGGACCTCGCTGGCCGGCCAGGAAGTCGTGGTGCTCAGCGGCGTCACGGCGGGAACGGCGCGGGCGTTCGTGCTCAACGCGGCCGGCACCCTCACCGCGATCGGCCCGATCGTCACGCCGTTCGTCGGCGGCGCGGTGGTGCGCGCCACCGTCGGCGACTTCAACGGCGACGGCACGCCGGACCTCGCCTTCGCCACCGGGCCGGGGGCGACCGCGGCGGTCCGCATCCTCAACGGCCGGACCGGCACCGACCTCGGCGGCCTGACGACGGTGCTCGACGGGTTCGGCGGCGGCGTCTACGTCGCGGCCGGCGACCTCGACGGCGACGGCCGCGACGAGTTGGCGGTGTCGGCGGACGCCGGCGGCGGCACCCGCGTCACCGTGTTCCGCGTGGCGCGCACGCTCACCGCCGCGGCCGACTTCATCGCGCTGGACGACCCGGCGTTCCGCGGCGGCAGCCGCGTGACGGTCGGCGACGTGGACCGTGACGGCTTGGACGACCTGGTGGTGGGGGCCGGCATCGGCGGCGGCCCCCGTGTGGCGGTGTACGACGGCGCGTCGGTGCTGGCGGGCTCGCCGGCGCGGCTGATCCCCGACTTCTTCGCGCTGGACGCGGCGCTGCGGAGCGGCGTGTTCATCACCGCGGCGGACCTGGACGCGGACGGCTTCGCGGACCTGGCGTACGGCACCGGCGACACCGGCGGCCCGCGGCTGCGGGTGGTGAGCGGTGCGGTGCTGGTGGCGAACCCGGGGGTGCGGGCGGACGCGCTGCCGGCGGTGGCGGACTTCTTCGCGTTCGACGAGGCCGACCGGAGCGGCCTGCGGGTGGCCGGCCGCGACCTCGACGGCGACGGGCGGGCGGAACTGGTGGTCGCCAGCGGGGCGAAGGCGGCGCCCGGGTGCGGGTGCTGTCGCTGGCGGACCTGCTGTCGCCGCCGACGTTCGACCCGTTCGGCGTGACGGCGGTGGACGGGGTGTACGTGGGCTAGCGCCGCCGCTTGCGGCGGTGCACGCCCGTCGGTTAGACTGGCGGGAACCGACCCCCGCGTGACACCTCATGCCCGGCCCTAGCAAGCGCGTATTCATCTCGGTCGCCAACCGCCAGCACAAGGCGCTCCGCGCCGCCCTCCGCAAGGTGCTCACCCGGGCCGGGTTCGACGTGGTCGTGCAGCCCGACTTCCCGCACACCGTCGTCGACACCGTCCGCAAGCTCGACGACCTGATCGCCCCGTGCGACCTCGTCGTCCACGTCGTCGGCCGCGACCCGGGGTCGCGCGCCGCCCCGGCTGCGGTCGCGGACTACTTCTCCCGCACCGCCCGCACCGCGTTCCTCGCCGCCCTGCCGGACGCCCGGGCGCGGCTCGGTGATTGTGCCGCCCTCACCTACTTCCAGTGGGAACCCTGGCTCGCCCTCCACCACGGGCGCGACGTGCTGGTTTACGGCGTCGCGGGGCACGGCGCCGAGGACTTCCCGCAGCGCGCCCACCTGGACGCCCTGTACCTCGCCCGCCAGCACGCCGACACCCTGCCCGGCGGCGGGTCGGCGTGCGGCCGGGTGGTGGCCGACGTGTGCCGCCACTTCGGCGTCGTCCCCGGCGACCGGGTGCAGCGGATCGCCGAGCCGCGCTTCATCCGCCACACCGCCGAGTTCTTCCTCGGCCGCACCGCGGAGCTAAAGCGCTTGGACCGCGCCTGGGCGGACGGCACGCACGTGCTGAGCGTGATCGCCTGGGGCGGCGTCGGCAAGACGGCACTGCTGTCGCAGTGGGTGCGGACGCGGTTCATCGACACGCAGTGGAAGGGCCCGGCGGGCGGCACGCCGGCGGCGTACTTCGACTGGAGCTTCTACGACCAGGGGACGCCGCACGACGACGACAAGAAGACGGTGCGCACCGGCAGCGTCGGCGACTTTTTCGAGAAGGCGCTGGCCCACTTCGGCGACCCCGACGTGACGAAGCCGGGGAAGGGCGCGCGGCTGGCGGGTCTGGTGCGGGAGCAGCGGACGCTGTTCGTGCTGGACGGTCTGGAGCCGTTGCAGCAGCCAGTGGGGAGCCCGACCGCCGGGCGGCTTCTCGACCCCGACCTGTACGACTTCATCACGGCGCTGGCGTACGCGAACCCCGGCCTGCTGGTGATCACGAGCCGGGAGGTGCTGACCGACCTGGGCGGCCTGGGCGGGAAGGCGACGCGGCAGGCGGACCTGGACGACCTGCCGCGGAAAGTGGCGGTGCAACTGCTGCGGAAGCTGCAAATCGCCGGGACGGACGAAGAGCTGGGGGACGCGAGTGAGAAGTTCGGGTGTCACGCGCTGAGCCTGACGCTGCTGGGCCGCTTCCTGTTCGACGCGCACCCGATCATGGTGCCGACGGCGGGCGGGAAGGAGAAGCGGCACGGCGACATCCGCCGCATCGACCGTGTGCGCGACTTGAAGAAGGCGGACAAGTGGACGAAGCCGAAGCGTCACCGCACGGCGTGGAAGGTGTTGGAGGCGTACGAGGAGTGGCTGCAGACGGCGGACGGCAACCCGGCGGTGCTGGCGGTGCTCCGGCTGGTGGGGCTGTTCGACCGCACGGCGACGGCGGGCTGTTTGGCGGCGCTGCGGGCGAAGCCGGTGATCGCGGGCCTGACCGACGCGGTGGTGCTGCTGGGTGACGACGAGTGGAACATCCTTTTGGGGCAGTTGGACGAGGCGCACCTGTTGAAGCTGCGGGTGGAGGCCGAAGGCCGCTACGGCGTGGACGCCCACCCACTGATCCGCGAGTTCTTCGCGCAGCAGCTGCGCACGACGCAGCCCGATGCATTCCGGGAGGCGCACTCGCGGCTGTACGACCACCTTTGCGCGACGACGGAGCACCGGCCAGACACGCTGGACGGGTTGCAGCCGCTTTATCAGGCGGTGGTGCATGGGTGCCGCGCCGGACGGCACTTGGAAACATTGTTTCAGGTTTACGTCGATCGCATACTGCGAGGTACCGGACCAGACGGTTTCTACAGCAGGAAGCAGCTTGGGGCAGTCGGCGCCAACTTGGCGGCGACGGCGGCCTTCTTCGACGAGCCGTGGGCCAGCGTCACCCCCAGTGTCCCAGCTGCCGAACAGGCCTGGCTGTTAAGTCAAGCCGCATTCTCCCTGCGCTCCCTGGGCCGGCTGACCGAGGCCGGGCCGCCGATGGAGGCCGACTTGAAGATGTGCGTTCAGCACCAGGAGTGGGAGCAGGC
>DASPHQ010001041.1:0-5380 GCA_035629595.1 Urbifossiella sp.
CGACGGCGGCTGACTTGACACGCCGAGCCGCGGCCGCGACACTACCACTTCTCCCCGTTACATCCTGCACTTCGTCCCGACCCGGGGGCCGGTCATGCCGCGGTGGTTCGCGTTGTTCGGCGCTTGCCTCGTCCTTCCCGCCCTCGCCCCGGCCCAGGACACGCCCGCGAAGGCGTTCACGTCGGCCGACTTCGAGGCGTTCCTCAAGACCACCCTGAAGCTCGAGTACGAGAAGAGCGACGGCTTCAACGGCAACTCTTACGAGCTGGTCGGCACGCCGTACTACGCGTCGTTCAACGACAAGGCGAAGTACGTCAACTTCCACGTCACGCACCCGAAGGGCCGGCTGACCGCGGACGCGACGCTCGACCGCATCAACGACTGGAACCGCAAGGCGATCTTTTCCCGCGCCTTCCTGGCGACCGGCGGCAACGGCGTGAAGTACGAGGCCGTGATGAGCCTCGCCGACGGCGCGACGACGCAGCAGCTGAAGGCCTTCTACGAGCGCTTCGACAAGGAGCACGCCGAGTTCCGCAAGCACTTCGGCGGGGTGAAGCCGCCGCCGCCGGAGACGACCGGCCCGCCGGAGGTCGTGCGAATGGGCTTCCCCGCGTCGCGGTTCGACCCCGACGAGCCCGGCAAGAGCGACACCGGCTGGGAAATCACCTGGGACATCCCAAACCTGACCCGCCGCGGCAGCCCGGGCGACAGCCGGGTGCTGCGGATAGTGAGCGCCAAATTCTCGTGGAAGGACGGCAAGGGGAAGCCGCGGTCGCTGGTGGTGGCGCGGAACCTGATGCTGGCGGAGGCGTTTAGCCAGTACGACAACAAGGAGACGTGCTTCCTCGACGTGGCCAAGATCGGCACCCCAATGCTGAAGGCCAACAAGGATTTTCTGGGGCCGCTGTGCGTCGGCCCGGGGAAGATTCTGGCGTCCACGAACGCCGACCACGACGGCAAGGTATACCAGGAGCTCCACTACGACGGCCTGCGCTGGATGGGCGTGTACGACAAGGTGCACGCCCGCGGCGGCGAGAAGCTGGTGCTGTGGGCGGCGATGAAGTCGGGGAATTACGCCTTCCTGATGGAGTACAACTTCACCGACGACGGCCGCATCGTCAGCCGGCTGGGGTTCACCGCGCACAACCTGTTCGACCGGGCGGCGCTGCCGAAGGAGAAGGGCGTGCCGCACCGCTTCATGAAGACGAAGGAGGGCGACGTTCACGCCCACTTTGGCTGCTGGCGAATGGAGTTCGACCTGTCCGACCCCGACCGTGGGCTCGGCGGCGCGGACCAGAACAGCATCCAGCTGGTGAGCCGCAAGTTCGCCGACGGCAAGTTCGGCCTGAAGGCGGTCCCCTTCCCCGGCGTGGACGCGGCGGGCGAGCCGGTGGCGGAGCCGCGGGAGGGGAAGGCGAAGTGGGTGGCGACGGAGTTCACGACGCTGCGGGCGGAGAGCAAGGCGGTGAAGAACACGCGCGGCCAGCCGATCGCCTACGACCTGGTGTCGAGCCGGACGGGGGTGGCGTCGGAGTTCCTGCCGCTGGGGAACACGAAGTACGTGGACATGGACTTCATCAACTACGACTACTGGGTGACGCGGACGCCGGACGTGTTTCGGCACTACTACAAGGTGCCGACGCTGGCGGCGGGCGGGCGGCCGCTGGCGGGGGAGCGGGCGACGGTGTGGCACTCGGTGGGCGGCATCCACGCCCCGCGCGACGAGGACTTCGGCCCCGGCGGCGTGGACGCGGCCCGCGGCGCGGCGCTGACGGAGTGGGTCGGCTTCACGCTGAAGCCGCGCAACTTGTTCGACGGTACGCCGCTGTTCGCGCTGCCGACGAAGGGTGCCGAGGCGAAGTGAATGCGGATCGAAAATGGCTTCCTACTTCCGCGACGTTGACCCGCGCGACCTACGACCGCCGCCGGCGCGCCCACACGCGGACCCCGTGAAGCTGGCTCGGCAGATCAGCCGGTTCGGGGCGTTCACGGCCGGGATGCCGCCGCTCGTGGTGTACGAGGGTACTGACGGCGTGTTGGTGATCTACAATGGGGTGACGCGAGCGACCCGCATCGCCAAGCTCGCACCCGGCACGCTCGTGACCGTGGAAGTGATCGGCCGCCTCCGCCGAGCGTACGGCCCGGATCCGAGCATCGGAGACACCCGGCCATGACAACCCCGACGCAGACCGAAGCGCTGGCCGTCCTGACGGAGTTGTGCGAGTTGGCGCCCGACGTGCGGCTGGGGCAACTGCTGGCGCACCTCGGCTTCTTGGGCGAAGATCAGACTGGCCGCAGCCTTTGGGACATTGACGACGAGCAGTTGCTGGCAGTGCTGTACCACCATCGCGCGGAATTGGCGGCCCGGACGAAACCCGCCGATGCGGTGGCCGTGGGCACGCGTTCGTAGGTCGGCACGTCAGGTCTGCGGGCACCCTGCTTCAGCGGCAACACGCCGTAATTCGTCGATGATGGCTTGGTCCCGCAATTCTGTCAGACCGATGCTGAAGTTGGCCATCCGCTTCAGAAATGCGGCGAACCACGGCAACTGATCCAATCGTTGATACCGCGGGAACTCCTTGCCCTCGTGTCCAGATAGGGTGAATCCAAAGTCCGTGTGATCCGCGGGGCTGACATCGCTCACAGTGAACCAACTGGTGAGCGAGTATCGCTTGGGCTTGTCCGCAGAACCGGTAATGATCCAGATCACGTCCCCAATCGGGTCGCTCACGTTCTTGTTCGTGTAGAGCCCGAACGGGGTAGCCTCTTTGGCTGTGTACCCCATTCGGTCTGCACTATGGTACGCGACAAAGTGGCGCATTAAGCCCTCATCAAATGAGAGTTGGCAACGGCTTCCTCTCGCAGCCAGCACGCGATACCGGAAAGCTACTTCATGTTCCCGTCGGCGGCGACGGTGCTCTTCATCAACTCCTTCACGTTCGCGCTGCAGAAGCCGAAGCCCTGCCGCTCGATGAACTCGAAGATCACCCCCGTCAGCCGGTGCGGCTTGGTGAAGATCTGCGTCAGGTCGTCGCACTTGAAGGCGTGGTCGGAGGTGAAGTCGCCCCAGCCGTTCGCCACCCACTCCAGCCGCTTCGCCTCCACGTCCGGCACCTCGTAGGCGAGGTGATGGATGCCGCCGATGCCGCCGCGGGCCGCGACCCAGTTGCCGACGATGCTCCCCGGCGTCCCCTCGCTCACGAACACCTCGGGGGCCAGGTGGTACACCACCCCGTCCGGCCCCGGCAGCGTGAACGCCGCGTGCTTCCCCGGCTTCTCCGGCGGCTCCAGCGCCACGCACCGGGCGGCGTCCGTCTTCTCGTCGTTGAAGAAGATGTCGAACTCGGCCTGGAACGTGTAGCCGAACGCGTCCGACAGGAACTTCACCGTCGCGTCGCGGTCCGCGACCCGGTAGGCGATGTGGTCGAGTCTCATGGCGTGCCCTCGTGTTCGGTCGTGCCACCAGTATTTTACGTTCGTCACGCCACCCGGTACTTTGCCACCGTCGCCTCGTTCACCGTCACGCCCAGGCCCGGGGCGTCGCTCACCGTCACCCAGCCGTCGTGCGCCTCGAACACTTCGCGCGTCAGGTCGTGCCGCAGCGGCGAGTCGGCCATGCAGAACTCGAACACATCCACGCCCGGCAGCGCCGCCATCACGTGCAGGCTCGCAGCGATCGTGATGCCGCTCTTGAAGCTGTGGTTGCACACACGTTTAAACCGCTCCCCAGCCGCCCGCCCGACCGCCAGCATCGTGCTGATGCCGCACCGGCCCGGGTCCGGCTGCACCCAGTCCAGCCCGCCCTCGTCGAGCATCCGCACGAACTCGCTCAGCCGGCACTCCGTCTCGCCCGCGGCGATCGGCGTCGGGCTCGCCGCGGACAGTTGCTTGTACCCGGCCAGGTCGGCGGGGTGGAGCATCTCTTCGAGCCAGTACGGGCGGAACTCCGCGAACTGGTGGCTGCGGCGGATTGCGGTGCGGGCGTCGAAGCACTCGCCGGCGTCCACCAGCAGGTCGATCCCGTCGCCGAGCCCGCGCCGGGCCTCGCGGACCAGCGCCACGTCGCCGGCCTCCGATTGACCCATCGGCCCCCAGCCGAATTTCACGGCCGTGAAGCCGCGGTCGGCCCAGCGGCGGGCGGCGTCGAACGTCGCCGCCGGGGTGTCGCCGAACAGCACGCTGCTGTACGCCCGGAACCGCGTCTGGAACGGCCCGCCGAGGAGGCGGTACACCGGCTGCCCGAGCGCCTTGCCGGCGATGTCCCACAGCGCCATGTCGATGCCGGCCATCGCGTGCACCGCGACGCCGCCGCCGGCGAAGTACACGGCGGCGCGGCGCATCCGCTCGTTGCACACCTCGACGGCCAGCGGGTCGAGCCCGACGACGACGCGTCCCAACCCCGACGCCTGCGTGTGGCTCATCGGCGCGTCGATGGCGGCCTTCACGACCTCGGGGCTCGAATCGACCTCGCCCCAGCCGGAGATGCCGGCGTCGGTGTCCACGCGGACGAGGCAGGTGTCCTGCGTGCCGTCGGCGGCGGCGACGACGTTCGGCAGGCGGAGGACGATCGCTTCGACGGCGATGATTTTCATGGGCGGGGTTCCCGGGGGTGCCGTCAACTTACGAACCCGCCGCCGGTCGCTTCCACCCCGCCGCCTCCTCGCCGTCGAGCCGCAGGGTCAGGCACTTGGCGCTGCCGCCGGCCTTCAGGAACTCGTCGAGCTCGACCTCGACCGGATCGTACCCCGCGCCGCGCAGCGCCGCTCCCAGTTCCGGACAGCGGCTGTTGTGAATCACCGTCCGCCCGACGACCACCGCGTTGCAGCCGAACCGCTGCGCGTCCGCCTCGCCGACCGCGATGAGCTTCGGCACGTGCGCCGCCAGCACCTTGCGGCCGTAGTCGTCGAACGCCCCGGGGAAGTAGATCGCCTCGCCGGGGGCGAGTGGGCAGAAGCAGGTGTCGAGGTGGTAGAAGCGTGGGTCAACCAGCTCGACCGGCAGCACGCGCACGCCGAGCGCCTGTCCGACCCACTGGTGCGCGGCCGCGGCCGAGCGGGTGCGGTAGCCGGCGAACAGGGTGTCGCCGCAGAACAGGGCGTCGCCGGCGCCTTCATGGAACATCCCCTCCGGCAGGTGCTCGACGGCGAACCCGTGGGCGGCGAACCAGGCGTCGAAGACGGGCGACTCGCGGGCGCGGACTTCGTGCCGGAACCGGCTGCCGACGAACCGCTTCCCGAACACGAGCCCGGCGTTCGCCGTGAACACCAAGTCGGGCAGACCGGGCTGGGGGACCAGTTCCTCGACCGCAGCGCCGAGTGTTAGCAGTGTGTCACGCAGGGCGCGCCACTGGGCGAAGGCGCGCTCGCGCACGGTCCCGAGG
>DASPHQ010001042.1:0-4731 GCA_035629595.1 Urbifossiella sp.
AGGAGTCGAAGCTGGACGTGAAGGGGGCGGCGGTGCGGCTGCTGGACGTGACCGGGACATGGCGGTACAAGGAGCGGCCGTTCGACAAGACGTCGAAGACGGAGGAGCGGGTGGACTACCGGGTGGTGTGGGCGGTGATCGCCGAGGCGGACGAGGCGACGCACGTCCGGCTGAGCGGCCCGAAGGCGGTCGTGGACAAGCACTACCCGGCGTTCGAGGCGTGGCTCAAGGCGCTGAAGTGAGTCGTCCGCCGCTCGCGGCGGTGCGACGCGCCCGTCACCGCTTCTTCTGCGTGAACGCCGCCTCCCACGCGGCCAGCTCCGCGGCGGTGGGGTCGGGCACCGGCTTGTCGTCCGGCGGCGGCTCCGCGGCGGGGTCGCGCGGCGGCGTGATCAGCCAGTCCACGAACGCCTGACAGGTGAACACGCCGCACCCGCGCCGCCGGGCGGCTTCCTGCACCTGGCCGTCGTTCGACACCACTGCCGCCGCCTTCGGCACGCTCACCGCCCGCACCAGCTCCTCGATCTGCTCGTCGGCCGTCTGGTTGAACGCGAACCGGACGCGCACCCCGCGGTGGCCGTGCTCGGCGCTCGGGGCCGGGCCGTGGACGGCGTCGAACACGACCTTCAGCGTGTCCGGGCGGCCGCGGGCGGCGTCGGCGAGCCAGTCGAGGAATTTCGTGCGGGCCGGGGCGAACTGCTTCTTCGGCAGCCCGGCGCGGAGCATGCCGACGGCGTGCATGAGGTTGTACCCGTCGATGAGGAATACCACGGGCTCCCCGCGCATCGTAAGGTCATCGCCCGGCGTGCCCCACCCGGGGCGTTGCCCCGGGCTATGCTATCCCACCCCTTCGGGGTGAAGATAGGCACCCGGTTTTCAGGCCAACGGCCTGGGACAGCATAGCCCGGGGCAACGCCCCGGGGCGGCACGGGCGCCCGCCGACGCCCCGGGTTGCGGTGGACAGCCCGCGACTTGTGACGCACAATCTCCCCTCCCGCCCGCCGCCAGGAGCACGCGTGACGACCCGCACCCGACACGTCCTCAAGGGCCTCGCCAAGTACGGGATCGGGTTCGGCCTCCTCGCCTACGTCCTTGTCACCAACTGGGCGCCGAAGGGCGACAACCCCGGCATCGGCGGGATGCTGCGGCAGACGCCCGACTACGCCGCCCTGGCCGGGATGATGGTGCTGTGCGCCGGCACGCTGGCGATCCAGTACCTCCGCTGGTACGTGCTGGTGCGGGCGCTCGACCTGCCGTTCACGCTGGCCGGCGCGTTCCGGCTCGGCCTCGTCGGCACGTTCTACAACGTGTTCCTGCCGGGCTCGGTCGGCGGCGACTTCGTGAAGGCGTACTTCATCGCCCACGGCGCCCCCGGCCGGCGGGCCGCGGCCGTGGCGACGGTGGTGCTCGACCGCGTCGTCGGCCTGTTCGGCCTGCTGTGGTTCTCGGCGGTGATCGGCGGGGCGTACTGGTTCGCCGGCGACGTGCGGGTGGCGGGGAACGAGTACCTGCAGAAGATCATCCGGGTGTGCGGCGTGCTGGTGGGGCTGGCGGTGTTCGGGTGGGTGCTGATGGGGTTCCTGTCGGTGGACCGGGCCGACCGGTTCGCCGGCCGGCTGGCGCGGGTGCCGAAGCTCGGGCGGGCGCTGGCGGAGGTGTGGTACGCGGTGTGGACGTACCGGCAGCGGCCGCGGGCGGTGTACCTGTCGGTGGCGATGACGGCGGTGTGTCACGTGGCGATGGTGGTGATGTTCCACCTGGCGGTGAGGGTGTTCCTGGCGCCGGGGCTGGAGCCGGGGTCGCTGGGGGAGCACTTCGTGATCGCGCCGGTCGGGTTCATCGCGCAGGCGTTCTTCCCGGCGCCGGGCGGGGTGGGCGGCGGCGAGGCGATCTTCGGCTACCTGTACAAGATGCTGGACCGCGCGGACCAGGTGGGTCTGATGGGGCGGTTCACCTTGCGGGGCGCGGAGTGGCTGTGCGGGCTGGCGGGGCTGGCGGTGTTCCTGCGGATGCGGGCGGAGCTGCCGGCGGTGGAGCAGGAGGCGGAGGAGGAGGGGATCGGCGGCCACGACGACCCGCCGCACCTGGAGGCGCCGGCTCGGGCGAGCATCACACGACCGGCCGACCCGTCAGGTTGAAAAGAGCACGCGGGCCATCGCGGAGAACTGCGCCGACGGACCAGTGCAGTCCGCGATCAACTGCTCGATCTCGGCGAGGTCGTGAACGTCGGCCGGCGTTCGGGCGTCCGACGCGATCCCCGTCAATCGGGTGTGCGCCTTCTTGGCCGCCTCCAGCACTCGAAGCCACTTGTGTCGGGCGTCGACCATCTTCGGCCGGTTCAACCCCAGCACCTTGATCGTCGCCCGCCCGTGGCGGCTCGCCCCTACCGGAACGACCAGGGGGCCGCTGAACGTCAAGTGCCGGTCGATGTCCTGGGCGGACGGGTGGAGGAGCAGTGGCTTCTCCCGGGTGACGTCGTCGTGGTGCGAGCGGGCACGGTTCTTCGGGGTGCGAATCGGGAACAGGTTCTCCTTGAACACCTGGTTGCAGAGTTGGCAGGCGAGGAACAGGTTGTCCCACTCGTACGCGAGCCAGTAATACCCGGGTCGGGTGAGCGGCTCGCCGGCTTTCTGCCGGACCGCGGCCTTCGGCCGGTAGTGCTCCACGTCCCCGTGCTGGGTGTGCGAAATCTTGCACTCGCAGAACGCGCACTTGTCGTGCTGCGCGACCCGGAGCGCTTCCTTGACGGTGTCGTGGGCGTAGATGCCGGCGGCGAACACGAAGTGCGCAGCCCCGGACTGGTAACCGCTCGGGTTCTTGCCGTAGTCGGCGATGTGGGTCGTGGCAGCCGTTTTCCCCCGACCGGTCAGGACGGGCGGCGGGGTGAGAGGCTTATCGACTCGGATCATTTGGGCGTGGACCGGTCGAGTCGTTCGAGGATGGTGCGGATGGTTTCCAGTTCGCGCCGCTCGTCCAGCCCGGCCCAGGTGGGGAGCTGCTCGATTTTGGCCTGAATGTCCTTCAACTCCTGCTTCTCGGCCCGGGTGGGTCGCACCTTCACGGCGAGCTGTTCCTGCCGCTTGAACAGCTTCTCGACTTCCGGCGCCCGGGCCGACTCCAGGTCGAACAGGTCGCTCGTGAGGATCTGATCGACGCGCCACTTGTGGATGTCGTCCGCGACTTTGTGGATTACGACGTGATCGCCCTCGCGCTTAAGGACGGCTATGTTGGCGTTCTCCGCGGCCTGCACGACGAGCGGGCTGTGGGCGGTGGCGATGAACTGCGTGTTCGGGAACCGCTCCGACAGGAAGCTGATGAGCTTCCGCTGCCACGCCGGGTGGAGGTGCAGGTCGATCTCGTCCACGACGCAGATGGCCGGTTCCTTGAGTGGGTCGGGGCTGTCCGGGTAGCGCTCGATCATGCGGCTGACGAAATCGAGCATCCACGCGATGACGGTTTGGTAGCCGTACCCGAGCTGCCGGAGCGGAACCCAGCCGTAGTCCGTCAGGAACTCGGCCGAAGAGGTCGGGTAGACATCACCCTCCGTCACGAACCGCAGTTCGTACACACCTGGAAGCAACCCAGAGCATAGAAGCTCCGTAACTTGCTTGCGGCGCTCTTCGTATTCGACCTTTCCAGCGGAGGGTTTGCTCGCCGCGTAATCCAATCGAAGTAGCCACTCTTCCGCATTCCGGACACGAGCGGTGGAATCAAACAAAGTGACTACAGGATCATCAGATACAGGCGTTGAGTTATCGCCCCCCACAGGCCGCCGGTTCGCGCCATAGGCGAAAAAATGCGGCGGATCAGCGCCTGGTTGCCACGATGTGCGAACCTTGGGGGTGACCTGGATAGAAGTAGTTAGCTCGCGTTCAAAGTGCCCTGAGATCCCGCCGTCTGAATTGGCGAAGCAAATCGTACTGAACGCCGTACTCTTGGGCTTGCCACTGCTCCCTCGGAGCCATCGTGTAAGGGGATGGAGCCGAATAAAGTAGGGTGCAAAGTGATCCGAGTCTGTCCGGATAACGTCACCCTTTTCATCGGGCAAGGATTCAAATCCGACAAGTGCCTGAAGCAGCGTCGTCTTCCCCGTCCCGTTCTCGCCGAGAATGATCGTCCACTGTGCCGGGCGGCCCTTGCCGTCGGACAGGTCAAGCGTCTGCTTCGGGCCGAAGCAGCGGACGTTCTCCACGCTCAGCGACAGGACGTAGCACGCCTTCGGCTTCTCGCCGCCGGCCGCCGCGGGACGCTTCTTGCCGTTCTTCGCCATACCACGCAGCGTAGCGGCTCGGTCGGCGCCGCACAACTCCCCGGGGAGCCGCGAACGTTCGCCCCGGCATCGATGTTTCCGCGACCAGGTAGGGGGGGCGCCGGAAACATCGATTTCGCCACGAATGACGACCGGGCGGCGTCGTAACCCATTGCGGACTCACGTCCGGGGGTCGATCGCCGTGGCGACAGTCCGACCCGATTCGGTCTGACCGCGTGACATGTTTCCGCGACCCGCACACACACACCGCGGAAGAATCATTTCCGGTGAGAGTGTCGCCGCGTCGAAGGCCGGCCGGCCGCTATAACAGTCGCACCACCCCACCGGAGCCGCGCCCGATGAAGGTCCACGAGTACCAGGCCAAGGAACTCCTCGCCGCCGCCGGCGCCAACGTGCCCGGCCACATCGTCTGCACCACGCCGGACCAGGTCGCCGCCGCGTTCGACAAGCTCAGCAACGGC